>JAAYTP010000156.1 GCA_012518025.1 Clostridiaceae bacterium | reverse complement strand
GAGGCCACCGATGCCAGCTCTCCAGATCAGTTCACAAAAACCGAATGCAGCCTGCGTGAGAATTTATTCAAGGTTGTACAAGTAATGAGGGAGAATTTCCCGGAATTCAAAAATTGTCGGGTGCTTAAATCGGGTACTCAGACCGGTGTTCGCGAGACCTACCATATTGTCGGGATGTACCAACTCACAACCGATGATGTGATCAATCCAAAGCCTTTCCCGGATACCATTGCCAAGGGAGCCCATGTAATTGATATCCACAAACCGGACAGCATTGATCAGGAGTTGGTGGTTCTTGAGCAGGAATACAATATCCCTTATGGCATAATGGTGCCCTATGACAGTAGGAACATAATTGTCGCAGGCCGAAGTGTGTGTGCCGACGAGGCAGCTTTCGGAACCGTGAGGGTAATGGCGGTCTGCATGGCCATGGGGCAGGCTGCTGGTACTGCTGCAGCAATTGGCTCCAAAAAGGGTCTTACCATGAGCAGGATGGATATACCATTGCTTGTGCAAACCTTAAAGGAGCAGGGCGCAGTTATAGATTTTGAAAACTGCAAATGAAAACAATTACCTTGACAGAAGTAAGGGGTTGGGAGTTCACGCTCCCGCCCTTTTTCTTATATCATGAAAGGATCCGATACTACAACTCCGCCTTTATAGCATCCTCCTTTGTATGCCTGGATTTGGCATCCAGCCATTTGTCTGAACGGTATCGAACATACACTATCAGCGCTCTTATGGTCTGGTCCATCACCAAAGCCACCCAGGCACCCACAAGTCCCCATTGGAAGATGTTCACAAACACGTGGGCGACCACGACTCTGAAGCCCCATATGCCGAAGGCGGAAGCATATAAGGGATACATGGTATCACCGGCACCTCTCAAGGCGCCAGCTAATGAAAGCTGTGTACACTGACCCGGTAATGCCAACGCCAGTATCTTAAGAACCAGCCCGGCAAGGGCTACCACTTCAACCTCCTTGTTGTATAGCCTTGCCATGGGGTGTGAAAACAGCACAAAGATCAATCCAACAAATACAGCTACTGCCAAGGCCATATGGTGAACAACATTGGCGCATTTCTTTGCTCGCTGCCTGTCGTTGGCTCCCAAGCTCTGGCCCACGAGGGTGGTTGAAGCTACGCCAAAGGCCATGCCGGGTGCAAAGGACAGACCTGAGATGTTCAGCCCGATCTGATGGGCAGCAAAATGTGTTGTTCCGAGTCCGGAAACCGTCCGGGCAAACATCATGAGTCCGCTGTGTATCACAAACTGTTCAAGGGCAGAAGGAATTCCAATGGACATGACCTTTTTTATTACGTTAAAATCAAATCGGAACCTGCCCATCCTGTTTATGCGTATTTTGGTTCTTCCGGAATAAAGGATATACAATGCAGCGACGCAGGCCACAAGTCTGGAAAAAGTAGTGGAAATGGCAGCTCCGGCAACTCCATATTTGGGAAAGCCCAATTTTCCGTAAATGAGAACGTAGTTACCAAAAACATTCAGAAGGTTGCTTCCGATATTGTAATACATGGGGATTCTGGTCTGTCCGGCGCCCCTGAGAGCTGCTGTTACTCCCATGGTCATGGCCTGAAACAAAAGACCACCGGAGACGATCTGAAAGTATATGGTGGCATCCTTGAGAGTGTCCTCATTTGCTCCCATGAATGTGACGATGTGAGGCGCCAGGAATATTCCCGCAACACTCATGATTACGCCCAGAAAAACGTTGAGCACAATGATTTGACGTGTTACGTCAGAGGCCTTGGCTACCTTCCCTGCTCCAATATTCCAGGCCACTAAAGTGGTTGTTCCTACATTCACAGCCGCAAACACCGACATAAGTAGTAAAAAGGGCTGGGTAGTCAGCCCGACTGCAGCAATGGCTGCTGAACTTAAATTGCCAACCATCATCATATCCACCATTCCGAACAGGGTGGAAAGAACAAGCTCTATGAATGCAGGCCAGGTTATGGATATGACCTCCCGCCGTATTCCTTGACCGAAATAACTGATAATCGATTTTTTTAGATTGCCCAGAAGACGAAACAAAGCTGACTGACTCCTTTCAGGTAAGACATAAATCATATGCATGCTTTGACCAGGTTTAACACATGGCTGGCATGCAAAACATAAAAGAAATTTCAAACGGAACGATGCTGGGTCGTTCCGCTTCTCACAGGCTGGCTTCTTTTCTGCATAAAACCTTAAAACCCTTATTCCGCTTCGCGGGTTACTGCCGATCCAAGATTAAGAGTATGTTTTTCCAGCTCCAGAACAATATTTCTGATCTCAATAATCTGCTGTGGTGACATGCCGCTTCCCACGGCAAGATGTGTGTGGTAGAGTATTTTCTCCAGGTCATCATGAATGGAGGAGATCTTGTTTTTGATCTGTCTTAAGGCTTCAGGGGAAATCCTCTCATCCATGGCCTCTTCCACAGATATCACTGTATCCTTTGAAAGGGTGTATTCAGAATTTCCTCTTACAACCGTGCAATCATAGTCCAAAACTTCCTTTACGGTCTTTGCAAAAGCCTCCTTGGCTTCCTCTTCTCCATGGACCAGGAATATTCTTGCGGGCTTTTTTTGGAAGCCCGAGATCCATTCCAGCAAGCCATCCCTGTCTGCATGACCCGAAAAGCCCTCCAGGTTGTAGATTTCTGCCTCAACCTGTATCTTCTCACCGAAGATGGTCACCCTCTTATCTCCGTTTACAATAGATCTACCCAGGGTTCCCACGGCCTGATAGCCAACAAAGACAATGCTTGATCTGGGGTTCCATAAATTATGCTTCAAGTGGTGCTTTATCCTGCCTGCTTCGCACATACCGCTAGAAGAGATGATTATCTTGGGCTGAGGATCGGTGTTCAGTGCCACCGATTCCTCAACCGTCCTGGTAAATCTGAGATTCTTAAAGTCCAGGGGATGATCTCCACGCAGGATGTAGTTCTTGGTCTCCTCATCAAAGACCTGTGCGTTCCTCCGGAACACCTCGGTAGCGGATGTGGCCATGGGACTGTCGATATATACCATTACATCGTTCAATTCCTTATGGATTTCCGAATGTTCCTCATAGAAGCGGTTGAACTCATAGATAAGCTCCTGAGTTCTTCCAACAGCAAAGGAGGGTATGACCACATTTCCACCCCTTCGTATGGTCTTAATAACGATATCCACAAGCCTTTCAATACTGTCGGAGTTTCTTTCATGGATTCGGTTACCATAGGTGGATTCCATGATGACATAGTCGGCTTTTTTAATTATTGTGGGATCTCTCAGAATGGGACGGTTTTTCGATCCCAGGTCTCCAGAATAGACCAGCTTGGATACAGCATCATCCTCTGTAACAAAGACTTCGATAATAGCGGAGCCCAATATATGCCCTGCATCATTAAACACTACTTTAATACCATCATTGAGCTCTATGAGCTGATCGTAGAGGACAGGGGTAACAAGACTCAGGGCAGCCTCAGCGTCCGCCATAGTGTAAAGGGGCTCCACAAGGGGTAATCCGGCACGCTGGCTCTTCCTGTTTTTCCATTCAGTTTCCTTTTGCTGAATAAAGGCGCTGTCCCTTAGCATGATGCCCAACAGATCGGCAGTGGCATCGGTGCAGTAGATCCTGCCTTTGAATCCCCGCTTCACCAAAAGGGGTATCCTGCCCGAATGGTCAACATGGGCATGACTTAATAGAACGAACTCAATTTCTTCGGGATCGAAGTCAAATGGTTCGCTGTTGAGCTGGTCCATCTCATCGCTTCCCTGAAACATACCGCAGTCCAGCAGAAATTTATGTCCCCGGGTTGTGATCATATGACATGAACCTGTTACCGACGTGTTTGCGCCCAGAAACTTTATTTTCATAATTCGGATATCCTCCCGTAAAGGTGATGATGCTTTATCCCTAGATTAAATCGATTATATCCATGGAACAACAGGGATACCTCTCACCATTATACCACATCAGGGTGTTTGCCTTATCCTAAGCGATGTTTCTCAGACAAATTTTACCCTTCAATTTCCCCTGCCTTTTTAAGGGCCAGTTTTGATACCACAGGCCCCACTAACTCATAAATCAAAGTGGCGCAAAGGACAACTGCGCGGATCTGACCGGCATATTCCGGGACAACCTGATCGACTACAAGGGTAAGCCCGATAGCGACCCCCGCCTGCGGTATGAGGGTCCAGCCCAGGTATTTTTTTACCGGTTCAGGAGCCTTGGTGATGACAGAACCAAGCCAGGAACCACATAGCTTTCCTACAACACGCATAATGATGTACAACGCACCGATAACCCCTATGGCAGGGATGAGTGATACATCAAGCCTGGCACCTGACAGAACGAAGAAGAGCATAAAGATAGGTGGAGTCACGCTATCGGCAATTCTGAATACGGGCACTGCGTCTTTCGATATGTTTACAAAAACCGCTCCTAATACCATGCATGCAAGCAGTGACGATGCACCAAGGTAATCGGCAAGTGTCAGGGTAAGGAATACAACTCCCACGATTGCACAAATCCTGTTGGATTCCTTTTTGAAGAAACGAATCGGTATAAGCAGAATCAGAGCAAATAAGACGCCGATGATGATGGAAAGAAACAAAGTGATAAAGGGATCCAGTATGGTTATCAATAAGTCAGAGCTGCCCCCCTTAAAAGATTTGGTAACAGCTATGGCAAAGCCAAAGGCAATTAACGCTACCGCATCATCCAATGCAACCACACTCAAAAGCGTTTTTGTGACGGGACCATTTGCCCTGTACTGCCGGATAACCATGATAGTAGCTGCAGGCGCTGTGGCAGAGGCTATGGCACCAAGCATAACCGCGATGGGAAGGTCGTAGCCGAACGCAAGCAAAGTAACAGTAACAAAGACTATGGCAAGGGTTCCTTCCAACAGAGCTATTATGACAGGAGTTTTACCAACCTCCTTAAAATATGAGAGCTCAAACTCAGCGCCTATGGACAGGGCTATAAACCCAAGAGCCATTTCGGATACAATGCCGATTCCCTCCGTGGCTTCCAGGCTTATTATCCCAAGAATATGAGGTCCGATGATCAGCCCGGCAACAATATATCCGGTAACATTGGGAAACCCCACAAGTTTTGCAATCCTTCCAGCCAGCAGACCGCATAGCAGCATCAATCCAACATAAAAAAGGATGCTCATTTGTCAAGCCCCTTTCCCTGTACAAAATCCAGAGGGAGAACAAACATGATCCCTGTGTCCGGTTTCGAAAAATCACCCACCACTTCTTCTGTTATGCGAATGATAGTTTCCTGCTGGTCTTCGCGAATTACAGTTAGAATGGTTTTGCTCTTTTTATTCTCGCTGCCGTTTAAATATTTCCGTATGGAACCTAAAAAAGAGATTTCCTCTTCGTGGTGTTCCGAGCCTGCAAGCTCCCGGGCCATACCCGTGCTCTCAATTATTGTCGCACCACATATCTTCTCCTTGGCGTAGGTTAACATAAGATCGTCAAGCTTCTCGGTTCGATTTAGTATGAGTACAAAAAGCTTCATTTATAATCCCTCCATCCCAGATTTAATCGGGTTACTTCTGTAATTTTGCAGATTTTCAAAAATAATAAGCACAAATTTGAACACAAAAAAGGAGCTTCCATATCAATGCCATGGGGCAGCAACATCAAAGCCCCTCTGCACTCAGAAGGTTCTTCTATATTGTTGCCTTATTCAAAAGGACAATATAAGCATAACATAATTCTGATGATAATACGAATGACACCGTGAAATTAAACCAAAACCGAAAGGACATCATCTACTAATATCCACCATTAAATGATATGATATTAGTAGGAATGACTGGAAGAAAGGGTGATATTTTTGAATTCTTTTACGTTTTATTCACCAACAAAAGTGATCTTCGGGAAGGACGCAGAGTTGAACGCTGCAAAAGAGATCAAGGAATTTGGCGGAACAAAAGTCATTATTGTATATGGCGGCGGAAGCGTTGTAAGAAGCGGGCTTCTAGAAAGGATAACCAAACAGCTGGATGATGAAGGTATTCCCTATACTACGCTGGGAGGCGTCAAACCCAACCCACGGTTGTCATTGGCGAGGGAAGGAGTTAAGCAGGCCATAGAAAACGGGGTCGACTTTGTACTTGCGGTGGGAGGCGGCAGTGTTATTGATACTGCAAAGGCTATAGCCCACGGCACTGCCAACCCGGAAATTGATATATGGTCCTTCTGGACAAGGGAAGCTGTTCTGGAAAAAAGCCTTCCGGTGGGAGTTGTTCTGACCCTTTCGGCGGCAGGCAGCGAGACTAGCAACTCGGCCGTGATCACTAATGATGAGACCCATAACAAAAGGGGGTTGGCCACAGATTTCAACCGTCCCAGGTTTGCCCTCATGAATCCGGAATTGACCTACTCACTTCCCAAATACCAGATTATGTGCGGAATAGTGGATATCATGATGCATACCATGGATCGATACTTCACATCGGATTTGGGGAACGAGCTCACCGATGAGATAGCTGAATCCCTTCTGCGGGTAATGATTAAGAACGGCCCTGTTGCCCTGGAGAATCCCCGGGATTATCATGCCATGAGCGAGATAATGTGGTGTGGAAGCCTCTCTCATAACGGGCTCACAGGCCTTGGCGGCAAGCAGGACTTTGCAACCCATGCGTTGGGACACGAGCTTAGCGGTAAGTTTGATGTGGCCCATGGTGCCAGTCTGTCTACGATGTGGGGTTCATGGGCCCGGTACTGTTTCCCTCAAAACCCGGAGCGGTTTGCCCAATTCGGCCGGAAGGTCTGGGGGATCACCGAGGGAAGCATTGAAGAAATCGGCAGAGCCGCCATTGACAGGACAGTGGAATTTTTTGCCTCAGTGGGGGCTCCTACATCCTTTACAGAATTAGGTATAGGAGTACAGCCCGAAGAAGTGATCCAAGAGATGTCCGATCGGTGCGTGTTTTATGGCAAACGAACCGTCGGGACTTTCAAGGCTCTTAACCGTGATGATGTCTACCAGATTTATACCATGGCCAACAAATAGTGTCCGTTGGCTTGTAACAGGTTTACCATAATCCCCTGCCGCCTCTGGCAGGGGATTCGGTATTATAGGGTAAAAATAAGCACGGAACCAAGAATTCTGAATGAAAACAGAAGGCCATATATGCTATAATCCTAGGTGAATAAATCCTTCGATAAAGGACGGGTTGAATATATGAATGAGAAGATCAGGGATATAGCAGCCAGAATCAAAGGTTTGAGACTACTCTCAGGCCTTACTCCGGAAGAGGTTGCAAAGGTTGTTAATGTGACACCTGAGGCCTACAGCCAGTATGAGAGCGGCGAAGACGATATACCCGTAAGCCTGCTCAACGAGATATCGGAGTTTTACAAGGTGGATATGACAGAGATACTCACCGGAATCTCGCCCAAGCTTCGTGATGTATGCATGGTAAAAAAGGGGGAGGGGCTCCGGGTTGAGCGCTACGACCAGTATGAATTTGAAAGCCTGGCCTACAAGTATGCAGGACGCAAGATAGAACCCCTTCTGGTAACACTCAGGCCGGATCAATCACCCGAACTGGTTTCCCACAAGGGACAGGAGTTCAATTACTGTCTTGAAGGCCGGATGAAGGTGACTGTCGGAAGGGAGGAGTATATCCTTGAGCCTGGTGACTCGTTATACTTTAACCCTATCAAACCTCATAAGATGGTGTCCCTGGATGGGAAAGACGCCAGGTATATAACTGTGATCTTACTATAGAAACTACACAAGAAGGGGAGACATCTATGAATCTTGCTAATCGATATTTGGATAAAGAGAACTTTGACAGCTATGAGGATTTCTGCCGTGGGCTCAGGATCAAGGTTCCCGAATCCTTTAACTTTGCCTTTGATATCATAGACGAGTATGCGCGTCTTGAGCCGGAGCGAAAAGCACTGGTTTGGTGCAATGACCATGAAGAGGAGAAAACCTTTACTTTTCTTGATCTTAAAAAGTGGTCCTCAAAAACAGCCAATTATCTTAAATCCCTTGGAATAAAAAAGGGCGATCGTGTCATGCTCATATTAAGGCGCAGATACGAGTTTTATTTTTTTGCCCTGGCTCTTAGCAGAATAGGTGCTGTCTATATACCCTGTACCGATCAGCTTAAAGAAAATGACATCATTTATCGAGCCAATGCATCAGGTGCAAAGATGGTTGTTTCCTTTGCTGATACAGATGTGGCCGAATGCGTGGAGCGATCCCTGGATGAAAGCCCTACCGTTGATAAGCTTGTTATGGTAGGCGGCAACAGGGATGGTTGGCTTTGCTATGATGAGGATATTAAAAGCTTTCCGGAAGAATTCCCAAGGCCTCAGGGCGAGGAAGCTCCCCAAAACAATGATCTTATGATCATCTATTTCACCTCGGGCACCACCAGTATGCCCAAAATGGCATGTCACGATTTCACCTATCCCCTGGGGCATATCGTAACGGCAAAGTATTGGCAGAGGGTAGTGGAAAACGGGCTCCATCTTACCGTGGCGGACTCGGGCTGGGCCAAATTCGGCTGGGGCAAGATCTATGGACAGTGGATATGCGGTGCTGTACAGTTCGTTTATGACATGGATAGATTCGTTCCCGAAAGGCTTCTGGAGGTCATGCAAAAGTATAGGCTGTCCACCTTCTGCGCTCCTCCGACCATCTATCGTTTCCTGATCCATCATGATCTTGAAAAGTATGATCTCTCTTCACTGGTACACTGCTCAACAGCGGGAGAACCTTTGAATCCACAGGTTTTTTATACATGGGAGAGGGTAACCGGGCTCAAGATATATAATGGCTTTGGCCAAACAGAAACCACCGTGCTGGTGGCAAACTACGAGTGGCTGGAAACCCATCCGGGTTCCATGGGGATGCCCAACCCTGCCTATAATATTGATATCGTTGACGAAGAGGGAAAATCAGTCCCTGTAGGTGTGGAAGGCGAACTGGTGGTAAGGGACGTGGACACCAATAAACCCGTTGGCCTGTTTACCGGGTATTACAGGGATGAGGAAGCCACCAGGAGGGTATGGCATGATAATATCTATCACACCGGGGATGTGGTATATAAGGATGAGTATGGGCTTTTATGGTTTGTTGGCCGAAACGATGATGTCATCAAGGCGTCGGGCTATCGCATAAGCCCATTTGAGGTGGAAAGCGCTCTCATCGAACATCCGGCCGTTGTGGAATGCGCTGTAACAGGTGCTCCGGATCCCATCCGGGGTACTGTGGTCAAGGCAACCATTGTGCTTGCCAAGGGCTACACACCCTCAGAAGAATTAAAGAAAGATATTCAGGATTATGTAAAGCGTGTTACGGCACCATATAAATACCCGCGGATTATTGAGTTTGTGGATGAGCTGCCCAAGACCATCAGCGGCAAGATCAAAAGAGCCCATATCCGAAAGGTGGATCATGGAGAAGAGGTTCAGGAATGAGCTGGCAGTCAGCAAAGACCGTGTTTAATCCTATAGATACCGCTTGACGTCACGGCCGATGACATAGGCGTAGAGTTCGATATAGGGCTTAACTGTACTTGCCATGATCTTTCCCATGAGGATCTCTTCAACCTGGAAGAAACCTACTGACGCAGTCATTTTGACCGTTATCTTCAGCGGCTTTTCCTCTCCCTTTTCAATTGAGACCGATTCGATGGCTGATGAGGAATACTTGTGGATGTCTCCCACCCTCGATACCTGGTTCATGAGAAGGGGGATACGTGAACGCCCTTTTTCCATATCGCAGCCATCAGCAATGAGGACGATCCCCGCTTCAAGTGTTGTGATGGGATGCTGGGTCATATGCCCCAGTATGCTCTCAAGAGCCACCGCCTTTATCACCACGCGGCGCATTAGCTCATCCGGGAATACGGCCTGAAGTATGCGGTCTATGATGGGGGTTGCCATCATGTAGGAGCTTGTCTCATGGTTATGCCTTCCAGCTGACATTCCGATATCATGCAGAAATGAAGCCAGCAGGACTGCAATGCGGCTGTCTTCCAGGGTGCCGGAGCCTTCCTTTACAATATTCGGAACAATACCCTGTTCAGTGAGAATGTTGAACATTTTCATGGCGTTAACGGCCACTTTGCGCATATGCACCGGTCCGTGATCATTAAAGCCAAGGCGCCTTATGGATACAGTATTGGCGTATTCCTGCCAGGCATGGATCTCTTCATCATCCCATATTAAGCGGGCTGCCTCCAGTGCTTTTCCGTCAAGCAACAAAGCAAGGTCGCGTTCCATACTAAGTTCCAAAGAGGACTTCATAGTAAGTTTCCTGCCTTATCAATAATTAACCGGTTCATGCCAAACCCGCAGGAGTTTGCATTTTAGCAATTCCCACAGCTGGCCGGTGTCATTCACCCACCTGTCACTATAATCAGAATATTTCAAAGGGCTGCTGTTGTCAAACCAGTTGCCAGGCAAATCCCGGCAAAATCTTATCGGGACAAGCATAGCATCCCGATTCTGGAGATTATCTTTACTTATTTATTCCTATGATTGTCACAGGGACATGTAACCAAATATGTCGTCTGGTGTATAATATACAGGAGCAGAGAAGGAGCGTGGGTTTTTATGAGCTATGCAGGAAGGGCTTTAGTGCTGGGAATGGCCAGGAGCGGCTATGAAGCCGCAAAGCTACTGGCAGATAAAGGCTACAGTATTGTCATCAATGATGTCAACACTGAACAAAATGCTGATCAGATAAAAGAGCTTGAGTCCCTGGGCGTGGAAATCATTCTTGGACACCATCCCGAAAACTTATTGGATCAGTCCTTTGATATCATGGTCAAAAACCCGGGTATTCCAAACAGTCATCCCTATGTGGAGAAAGCACAAAATCACAACGTGCCTGTTATAAATGAGATGGAACTGGCCTTCCGCTACTTTCCCAGCGGCGTCACCATTATAGGGGTTACCGGTACCAACGGGAAGACGACCACAACAACCCTTATATATGAAATACTCAGGAAGGCATCAAGACCGGTATGGCTCATGGGTAACATCGGATTTCCAGTATGCTCTTTTGTACCCAGGCTTAAGGATAAGGACATTGCCGTCATGGAGGTGTCGGATCATCAGCTTTGCAATGTGGCTGACTTTAAGACCAATATTTCAGTTTTAACCAATCTGTCGGAAGCCCACATAGACTTCCATGGCTCCTATGAAGCCTATAAGGCCATGAAAAAACGGATTTTCAACCACCACACCAATGAGGACATCGCCATACTTAATCTGGATGACGGTGAAGTGCTTGACCTCACCTGTGACGTACCTTCCACAAGGAAGTACTTCTCATGGCACCCCATGAGAAAACCCGGCTGTTTCATTCTGGATCGGGCGATCTATTACAACAACGAAAGGATCATTTCATTAAGCGATGTAAAGATCAAGGGAAAGCACAACTATGAAAACGCCATGGCGGCCATAGCAACAGTAAAGGAACTGGGTGTGGAAAGCCAACCCATTATCGATGTGTTGAAAAGCTTTGGAGGTGTGGAGCACCGGCTGGAATACGTCAGAACCATCAACCAGGTGGATTTTTACAACGACTCTAAATCCACTAATATCACATCAACCCAGATGGCCCTTTCCTCCTTTGACAGGCCAATCATACTCCTTATGGGTGGACTGGACAGGGGCCACAGCTTTGATGGGCTTAAGGACTATCTTAAAGGGGTAAAGCTCATAGTAGCCTTTGGCGAAACAAAGGATCGCATCAGCCGGTTTGCCTCAGAGCAGGGAATAGCCAGCGTTGTAGTTGAGACACTGGATGAGGCTGTCACTGCAGCCTATGATTCGTCCGAGCCCGGCGATATCATTTTGCTCAGTCCGGCATGCGCCTCGTGGGATCAATACGGGAACTTTGAGATACGGGGCAATCGGTTTAAGGATTGCGTTAACGCATTGTAAAATGCCCCATGGGGTACAGGGCAGGGTACTTTATGATTTAAGCAGCTTGTTGTATTTCTCTATTACGGCGGGGTCCTCCACCGGTACACCGGATCTGAAGAAAAGGACATGCCCTTTCTCAGAAGAAGTGTTCAACAGGTTCTCCGACTTCAACACATCATGCAGATGGTTGATGGTTCCACGGTTTCCGTCGATAATATCGATGTCGTCGGGCAGGATTCGGGAAAGTACTTTCCGGAAAAACGGGAAATGGGTACAGCCCAGGACAATGGTGCCGTAGCAGGTTATCCTTTCCAGGGGAAGAAGTTCTCTGAGATAGGCCTCTACCACGGCTCCTTCAAAGACGAATCTCTCCGCAAACTCAACCAATTTTGGCGCAGCAATCATATCCACAATATGTCCGGTATCCACCCTGGCCACCAGATCCTGGAATTTGACCTCCCTCAGGGTAAGGGCGGTAGACAGGACCAGAACACGCTTTCCGCCGTTTAAACTTTTGGTCACGGCGGGCTTCACCGCAGGTTCCATACCTATGATGGGGAAATCATATTTTTTCCTCAGGTCCTCCACAGATGCACTGGTCGCCGCATTGCATGCGATGACAAGCGCTTTGATCCTGCGGGATGTCAAAAACTCAACTGCTTTGAAGGCAAGCTTCTTTACTTCGTTCCTGGTTTTTGTGCCATAGGGCGTATTATCTTGATCAGCATAATAGAGGTAATTCTCGTTTGGCAAAACAGCCAAAGCTTCACGAAGAACGGATAATCCTCCAATTCCGGAATCAAAGAATCCGATATTCATAAGCATCCTCTTCATCAGTGTTTTAGTTGGTGGCGGCGATATGCTGCCCGCCTTTTTTATTTTATCATAACAGGAAAAAAACTCATACCGGGCTAAGGATATATATTTCCCGAAAAAGTGTTTTCTTCAAACGCCGCAGTTAAGCAGATATACGTCCTGATAAGGTGGGTTTGGTAACAATATCACGTAATACCATGTAATTATAGCAATTATGTATTGTAATCATTACAGATTTGGTTTATACTATATGTAACATAATCTATTCCATGAAATAGGAGGTATGTGATATGATGAATACAAAGAAAAACCATTTTGTTGAAGAAAAAGATAGAAATCAAGCACCAGAAACTTTACATTTCGACTGCAACCAAAGCTGTTGCTCACCTGAGTTTACTGAGGGATGTATTGAATGCGGTCCCTGCGATAACCCCGACAGCTGAATGAAAACCCAAGTATTTTCATAACATTTGGATTCAAAAGCCATACTAGAAGATGAATGATTCTTATGCACCGAGATCGTATTTTAAGGTCAGATAATAAGGGTAAATAATCCCAAGTGGGATAAAATGATAGAAGAAAGGGGAGGTTAAAATGTCTGCTGTTGAGTTTTATCGTTGTGAAGTATGTGGAAATCTTGTAGCACTTATTAACAAAGGTGGAGGTACTCTGGTCTGTTGTGATCAGGAAATGACCAGGCTCAATGCCAATTCTGTGGATGCCTCTAAGGAGAAGCATGTTCCCGATGTCACCAAGGAGGATGGTAAGATCAAGGTTGCAGTCGGTTCTACGCTCCACCCCATGATACCGGAACATTATATCCAATGGATTGCCCTTGTTGCCGGCGACAGAGTGGAATTCAAGTACCTTAAGCCCGGTGAGGAGCCAAGGGCTGAGTTCTCCGGAGCGGAATCAGGTACTGTATATGAATACTGCAATCTTCACGGTCTTTGGAAAGCAGATTTCTGATTAAGATGAAAGAAAAATGGAGGTAACAAGAAATGTCTATCAAAAATGCTATGACTTCTGATTTTCTTCGTTCAGCTTACGGTGGAGAGAGCATGGCTCACATGCGCTACCTCACCTGGGGTAAAATGGCTGAAAAAGAGGGATTCCCAAACATAGGCAGGCTTTTTGAGGGAATCGCCTATGCTGAACTGGTTCATGCCAACAACCATTTCCGGGAAATTGGCGGTGAAACAGCAGATGCAACTGTGACAGCGGGTGCTGTTTTTGGCACCGGTAAAACAGTAGATAATCTGCAGGGAGCCATTGACGGTGAACTCCATGAGGTTGACCAGATGTATCCGGTTTACCTGAATGCTGCCGAATTTCAGGACGAGAAGGGGGCAAAACGTTCCTTCCATTTTGCGCTTGAAGCGGAGAAAATCCATGCTGAGCTCTTCAAACAAGCACAGGATGCCGCCAGAGCAGGAAAGGATATCGAATTTGAGAAGGTATTGGTTTGTCCCGTATGCGGTCATACAATCCTTAATCAGGCACCGGACTATTGCCCAGTTTGCGGAGCAAAAAAAGAACTCTATAAGGAATTCTAAAACAGGAAATCAAAACGCCCGGCCAAGGAGCCGGGCGTTTAACTTTCCATTCGCTTACAGCGGATTTACAAGCTGATCCTGTTAATCCTGGAGAGAGAATTCAATCGTGGTGGTAAACTGACTTTCATCAAGCTTATCCTCGTCAGATTCGGGGATGGCCAGGATTGTTATGACGGCTTTATAGTTTCCGGATCCAACTTTTTCGCCGTCCTTGTTGGTCATATCCCATTCGTCCTGCCATTTCAGTGATTCTCCCGGATTGATGGTTCTGGTGACAAGAGCCAGGGTAAAGAATTTTCCGTCCGAGTACCTGTAGACTTCGTTTCCATCCTCGTCGGTGATAGTAACCTCAAACTGCTGTCCCGAAGAGAAGTTCAAGCTCATGGGATGGGTATAGTGGCTGAACAGCTCAAAGCCGAATACGACCTTACCCTCATTAATGTCATAATTTGCTCTCGTTTCAAATCTTCCTGCCATAATTGGCTGGGGAGCGGAACCTGTTTCCTGCTCAATGGCCATGATCGTCCGGCTGATCAGGGTGGCAAGCTCACCGTAGGTGGCTGGGGTCTTCGGATCAAATATCCCGTTGCCCCTGCCTCGGGCAATCTCTCTCATATAGGCCACATATACGCCCTGCATATATTTGCTGTCCAATTTATCCTGGTCTGAGTATAGGGTCATTTTTATAATGGGAAGCTGGTCCAGACTCTTGCCCGTTTGCTCAGCCCAGATCCGCGCACATTCATAAATAACCGCCTCCCTGGCAACTGAATCGGGTATCCCATCGTAATCCTCATCAATGGCCAGCCTGACCAGGTCCGTAAAATCCTCAAGGGTGATGTGGGAATCCAGACTCTTATCCATAAATACAGAATCGATGTCGTAATCAGAAGCAAGATCGTCCACATAGTTTTGGGACCAATGCCTCTCAATTACAGCCATTATGGGTATGACATCCCCGTTCTGTGCTAAAGCCGGAACAGATAGTGACATCAAGATAATAAAAACTAATATAAGTGATAGTATGTTTTTCTTCACCGAATGCACCTCCTGTGTTATTGTTTGTTCCATCCTATTAGACGTGCCAGGGTAAATATGGTTCAAAAAAACAGGATGATGCCATAGGCTGTATGTCAGGGAGAAAGGAGTATAACCTGATTTCTCACCAAATATATTTAATACAGTATTATAAAAAAGTCCTGTAGGCACTAAGCCTACAGGACTCTGTTTGGTTGCGGAGGCGGGATTTGAACCACACGACCTTCGGGTTATGAGGTATAATTTAACTTTTTAG
>JAAYTP010000155.1 GCA_012518025.1 Clostridiaceae bacterium | reverse complement strand
TATAAGAATATCATTCAATGGGACAGCCAAAATGGGAATAAGAAAAACGACTTAAACATAATGTGGACACAATTCCTGTGAAGGGGTAAGATATTGGCAATAAGAATGATGGAGATGGTCGGATGATCAAGGTTGCCATTGGGCAGGACAGTCATCGGTTTGAACCCGATAGTTCCGATAAGAGGCTGATTCTGGGTGGAGTTCTCATTGAGGGCAGTCCCGGTCTGGAAGGAAACAGTGATGCGGATGTGGTTATACATGCTCTGACAAATGCGATTTCAGGCATAACCTGCGTCAACATTCTTGGGAAAGAGGCGGACAGGATGTGCCGAGAGGGTATAACCGACAGCCGAGCCTATCTTAAGGCTGCCATGAACCATATGAAGAAAGATTCCAGGATCCTTCATGTATCCATATCCATTGAGGCTCTTCGCCCCAAATTATCTCCTTTTGTTGAAAGGATACGGACGAGCCTTGCCGGTCTTCTGGGAATCGCTCAGGACAGCATCGGCATCACGGCTACTACAGGCGAAGGTCTTTCTGAATTCGGGAAAGGCAATGGCATCTTTTGTACCGTGATTCTAACGGCGGATGTTCCGGAGTGATCAGGGATGGGCTAATAGCCGTTTCCCGTTACTTTTGCGGTTGTGCAAAAACATGACCTGTATGTTATAATGCACTTATTGGCAAAATGATAGCTGAAGGGCACGGTAGCTTAACTTGATGCCCACAATTGAGGAATAAAAAGCGGTATACGCATTAAAATCATGATATATCTTTAGGAGGTAGTCACGAGGTGAGCAAAAAGACATACTACATCACAACGCCAATCTATTATCCCAGTGGAAAACTCCATATAGGGCATTCATATACAACGGTGGCAGCCGATGCCATGGCGAGATACAAGAGGCTTCAGGGTTGTGATGTCATGTTCTTAACCGGCACCGATGAACATGGACAGAAGATTCAGCGGGTATCGGCTGAGAACGGCATGACCCCCAAGCAGTATGTGGATCATATCGTAAGTGGCATCAAGGATCTTTGGGGGATGATGAAGATTACCTACGATAAATTCATCAGAACCACCGATGAGGATCATATTGCCACCGTCCAAAAGATATTCAAGGCTCTTTACGACAAGGGTGATATTTATAAAAGCGAATATGAAGGCTGGTATTGCACCCCATGTGAATCCTTCTGGACCGAGACACAGCTGGTTGACGGCATGTGTCCTGATTGCGGCAGAAGTGTAGAAAAAACCAGGGAGGAGAGCTACTTCTTCAGGCTTTCCAAGTATCAGGACAGGCTTATCAAACTAATGGAGGAGAATCCGGACTTCATTCAGCCTGCTTCACGCCGTAACGAGATGCTCAATAATTTTTTGAGGCCGGGTCTGGAAGATCTCTGTGTGTCGAGGACATCCTTCAACTGGGGCATACCTGTAACATTCGATGAAAAGCATGTGGTCTATGTATGGATCGATGCCCTGTCAAACTATATCTCTGCCTTGGGTTACCTCTCGGACAACGATGAAGCCTTCAGGCGCTATTGGCCTGCTGACGTGCATCTGGTGGGCAAGGAAATTGTCCGGTTCCATACCATTATCTGGCCTGCTATGCTGATGGCTCTTGACCTTCCCCTGCCCAGGCAGGTATTTGGTCACGGCTGGCTGGTTCTGGAAGGCGGAAAGATGTCGAAATCCAAGGGTAATGTTGTTGATCCGGTGATTCTTATTGAAAAATACGGCCTGGATGCCATCCGCTATTTCCTGCTCAGGGAAGTTCCTTTTGGAGCCGATGGCGTTTTTTCCAACGAAGCACTCATATCACGTATAAACTCTGATCTGGCAAATGACCTTGGCAACTTGGTCAGCAGAACGGTGGCCATGATCAAAAAGTACTTTGATGGCTTCCTTCCCGGACAGGGTGAAGAAGGAGAATTTGACGCTGACCTGAAAAAGGAACTATTGGCCTTAAAGCCCAAGACAGAGGAACTCATGGACAACCTCCAGTTCAGTCTGGCTCTGGCAGACATCTGGAAGGCCATTTCCCGCACCAATAAATATATTGATGAAACCATGCCCTGGATCCTGGCCAAGGATGAGAGCAAGAAAGGCCGTTTGGCAGGGGTTTTGTATAACCTGGCTGAAAGCATCCGCATAGTGTCAATTCTGCTGCAGCCCTTCATGCCTGAAACCCCGGCAAAGATATGGGAACAGCTTTCCATAGATGACGAAGAAACAAGCTGGGATTTGGCGGGGCAGTGGGGTGTCTACAAGCCAACAAGACCGGTTAGTCCGGGCGAGATCATTTTCCCGAGAATAGACATGGAGAAGGAATTGGAAAGCCTGTCTTCCATAACCCCCGATTCAGGCAAAGACAAATCCGGGGAAAAAGGGCATAAAAAACAGGAGGCGCAGGCCGCGAAGGGTTCCGCTTCCGGGGATACATCTCAGATCTCCATTGAAGAATTTGCAAAGCTGGATCTGAGGGTGGCAAAGGTTTTGTCCGCCGAGAGGGTGGAAAAGTCGGATAAATTATTGAAGCTGAGGCTCCAGGTGGGAGCTGAAGAGAAGCAGGTGGTATCGGGGATTGCCCAGTACTACAGCCCGGAGGAAATAGAGGGCAAGACATTGATTCTGGTTGCCAATCTGAAACCTGCCCGGATCCGCGGTATTGAATCCCAGGGGATGATACTTGCTGCGACCGACGAGACAGAAGGCAGGCTAACCCTGGTCACTGTTGACAAGGATATATCCTCCGGATCAAAAGTGAGCTGATATTAATGATAGATTCACATGCCCATTACGATGACGGACGATTTGATGCCGACAGAGATGATATCATCCGCAAGGCTGTTGAAGCTGGGGTAACGCATATCATCAACCCAGGCTGTGATGTGGAGAGCTCGAAACAGGCCATTGCACTGTCAAAGAAGCATCCTGAGGTATTCGCTGCAGTGGGCGTTCATCCTCATGAAGCCTCTTCCTGTGATGAAAAGACTCTTTCCAGAATTGAGATTCTATCCGGAGAGGAAAAGGTGGTAGCCATAGGTGAGATTGGGCTCGACTACCATTATGACTTTTCGCCCCGTGAAATCCAGAAGGAATTGTTTTCAAAACAGGTGTCTCTTGCAGGGAAACTAAGGCTTCCCATCATAATCCATAACCGTGAATCCCATCAGGATGTGCTGGATATCGTGAAGGCCTTTCGCTCCGATAATATCACAGGCGTTTTTCATTGCTTCTCAGGCAGCGTTGAAATGGCAAGAGAGGTGCTGAATCTGGGATTCTATATAGGAATCGGGGGTTCTGTGACCTTTAAGAATGCGCGCAGACCTGCCGAGGTGGTTGAGTATACTCCCATGGACAGGCTGCTCATCGAAACAGACTGTCCCTATCTTGCCCCCGAGCCTTTCAGGGGAAGGCGAAACTGGTCGGGATATCTGAATTACATCATCGATAGAATCGCTGACATTAAGGGTATAGAATATAATGAGGTTGAACGGAAAACATCGGACAACGCCAGATTGCTTTTTGGTTTGGACAGGTTTTTGAAACAGCCCGAAGGAATGCTTGAAAGATAGGTTGTCGGTTATTATTGGTTGGTCCTGGCTTTTTGACTGGCTTGTCATGGCTGATTGGACCTTTGCCGGCAAATAATGCTTAAGGTAGGTTCTATAGGATGAAGAAGTTCGTCATAGTCATGATAACCATTATGATTTTGTTTGTCTTCCTGATGGTTAATTACCTGTTATGGGACAAGGAAAACCTCCTGAAACAAACTGAATCCGACAAGATTGAACAGGATTGGCTCAGGGGTCAGAACAGAACTCTCCAGGCTACCGTGAATGAGCAGGAACAGGCCATAAAGGCCCTGGAAAAAGAGAAGAATCAGCTGTCAACCAGGATAAGCGGCCTGGAACAGGAACTGAAGCGGATCAATTCCCTGACAGAGGATTACAGGAAAGAGATCGCCGAAAAAGGCCAGGCGATTAACAACTACAAGATGTTTACAGAAGGGTTGCTGTGTGAATTGACCCTGGATTGGTTCGAAAGTATCAGCAACCGTGATTATGAGGCAGCGTGGGATTTATTAGCCTCAGACCACATGATTTTTGGAAAACAGTATAACCGGGAAGACTTCTACCGGTACCTGGAGGCCGTACATAGCATCGGCCTGGTTCGCAAAGCAGGTGAGGAGGATGATGGAGCCGGACAGATACACGATAATAAATATTGGACGGCAGCCGGCTTCGCATTTGAGATGCTGAAGGGCTACGGCAATGAATACGAGGTTATGACAGAGCTTCAGGTGGAAGTTGTCCTGAAAGATAAGCATGCCGGTGAGATTTCAGATTGGATACAGGGATCCAGTCGGCTTCGGATGCTCTTTCTGTTCAGCCACGAAGACCAGAAGTGGGAAATAAAAACCGTTACGAAAGCCAACAACTAACCGGTCGCTGTGTCATGAAGGCGTTGGCGGACTGG
>JAAYTP010000003.1 GCA_012518025.1 Clostridiaceae bacterium | reverse complement strand
GTAAAGCCTTGTCAACTAAATAAGATATTTTTGTTAAATTGTTGAAAGTGCTGTTATTACTATGATATGATGTTGTTTGGATATGAATAATCATGTCGAAAAGAGGAGAATCCAATGAGTAGCGTGATAAGAATCAATGCGTGTGTCTATTCGCGCAAAGGTTACGAAAGAGAAAGCAATACAAATTCCTTTTATATGAATGGAAAATTCACGTCGGAAGAACACATCGACAACCTTCAGGCTTCCATGGAAAACCGGGGAACAGAATACCTTTTTTCATTAGCCGATAATATGGATTGTTCAGACGATGATAATGATACGCATATCTCAATTATTAAGGAGATCAGCCGGTACCACGAAAAAATCACGGTTAATGGCGGAGATGTTAAGTTCAAAATCAAGGAACTGGAAACCAAAATATCTGATATCAGTCGTTTGATAACCTCTATTCTTGAAATGAACAGGGTGCCTGCCGAAGATCCCAGAAGGGGAATTGGCTTCGGCGGCATTCTTATTTCCGATGGACAATTTGTGGCTGCAACTGCTGGTAACTGCAGGATTTTTATGATGCGGGACGGGATGTTCAGGCCATTGGCGGCCGAAACATCAAGAGCAAAACGGATGCTGGATGCCCTCATCCGTTCTGACGAAACTGTGGAGGATGGCGACGTTACCCTTCCTGATGAGGATCCTGACAGCCTGGTGGTTGTTTCAGACATCTATGATGTTGCTGAGGGCGACAGTTTTCTGATATGCAGCGATGGCCTTATTCAGGCTCTCGGAGAAGAAAAGATCGAGGATATCCTGTCTTTAAGAAGCGACAGTGCATATATTGCTTCCAGAATGGTGGAAGAAGCCATGAAACGCTCATCTTCCGGCGATTTGACAGCCATGGTAGTTCAGGTGGAGAGGCGTTACGAGGGTTCACCTTCAAGGAGAACCACTGCCAGATCCAAGCAGGTCAAAAACCGGGTCGAGCGGCTGAACAAAGCTCCGGCGATTACCTATAAGTACAACAGGAAAAGGGGCGGCAGATACCAGGGAACATTGTATGTGGTACTGGTATTGGTTACTTTGGCTGTTCTGTTTGGAATTATCTATATTATAATCAATTCCATGATCAACACCGGGAGGGAGACCACAAAACCTGATCCGGAACCAACAGTAACAGTTACTCCCACTTCCACTCCTGTGTCAACCCCGGATCCGGTCATTACGCCTGAACCGACTGAGGAGCCATCTTTGGCGGAGACACCTACACCGGATCCCAGTTCTGATGGTGAGATCAGAACCCATACGGTTGTTCAGGGAGACACCATAAGCAAGATTGCCAGAACCTATTACGGTTCCAGCGATTATGGGGCAAAGCTCTGTGAGTATAATGGTATTTCAGATCCCAACAAAATCGTGATAGGCCAGAAAATCAAGATACCACCAAAAGAGATGCTGCCATAAAAGAGATGATTATTAAAAGAGGCTGACTCATTAAGAGCCAGCCTTTATTTTACTCCGCTGTACCAAAGCCCAGGAACATGTCCATCAGGGTATGCCCCTTCCTGATCAGATTGTCCTTTTTTGATGCGCAGTCCTCAGTATACACAGCACTTTCATCCACCAACCCATTACCACTTGTGTAAATCATGAAGGGGACGGGATCGGAACTATGGGTTCTGATGGCAATGGGGGTGGGATGATCGGGGAGAATCATGATACTATAATCCTCGCCGCCCTCAAGACCCTTGATCAGTGTCCCAAGAACCTCACTGTCTATCAGCTCAATGGAACGGATTTTGTCCTGTAACTGACCCTGATGACCGCATTCATCGGGAGCTTCTACATGAATATAGATAAAATCCCTGCCTGATTTCAACTCCTCAAGGGCAGCCAGAGCCTTTCCTTTGAAGTTGGTATGAATATTCCCTGTAGCGCCAGGAACCTCGACAGATTTCATGCCCGATGCCTTTCCAATGCCCCGGATAAGATCCACAGCAGATATAACAGAGCCGCAAAGGCCGTATTTTTCAACGAACAGTGGAATGGACGGTTTTTTGCCCTGACCCCAAAGCCAAATGGAGGTTGCCGGGTTAAGCTCCTTTTCGATGCGCCTAAGATTAACAGGATGGGACTTAAGGATCTCACGGCTCTTTTTCATGAGCTCCAGCAGAACCTCGCTATTCATGCCCTTTGGGAGATGAGATCCTATGGGCTTTCCCGAAATGTCATGGGGAGGTGTAAGATCAATTTCCAGCGGGCCCTTGTTCCAGACCAGGCAGTGACGGTAGCTGACACCTGGATAGAATGTGAGCCCTTCCTGGTTCAATTCCTGTGCGATAGCCTTTATCAGCTCGGATGACTCCTCAGTTGTGATTTCTCCGGCGCTGTAATCCAGCATGGTGGCATCAGCATATTCCTCGGTTTCGGATAGGGTAACCAGGTTGCAGCGCAGGGCAATATCTTCCCCCGACAGCTTTATCCCCATACTGATAGCCTCCAGCGGGGATCGGCCGGTATAAACTTCTTTCGGATTGAAACCAAAGACCGAAAGGTTGGCCACGTCGCTTCCAGCAGGCATTCCTTCCGGGATGGTATTGACCATGCCCATCACCGAGCGCTTTGCAAGAGCATCCATATTGGGTTTATGGGCTACCTGCAACGGTGTCTTCCCGCCCAATTCTTCCAGAGGCCAGTCTGCCATGCCATCGCCCAGCAATACAATGTATCTCACTGCT
>JAAYTP010000154.1 GCA_012518025.1 Clostridiaceae bacterium | reverse complement strand
ATGGGAAATACACCCGATGCCTCATCGATACCCAGTACCCGTTGGCCTGTCAACTTCCAGTGAATATAGCCTGCCAAAGTGGTCATGTAGTCGATGTCCGCAATATGATCCTCTCCATTAAGGATTGCCTGATAAAGGTGGGCGATGCTCCATCTTTGAGGAATAGGATAGTTGAAAAGCTTGGTCAGGAACTCGGATGCCTGGCCAGTTATGGTGTTGCGCCATGTGCGGAAGTTGGCTAATTGCTTTCCTGATTTGTCAAAGGGCAAATAACCGTGCATCATACCGCTGATGCCTATGGCTCCCGTGGTCTGGAGTTTCACCCCGTACTTTTCTTCCACGTCCTTTACCATATTGCCGTAACTGTCCTGCAAGCCCTTCCAGACATCGTCCAAAGCATATGTCCAGATATTGTCCACAAATTGGTTCTCCCAGTTATGGTTGCCTGCAGCAATAGGCTCATTATTAGAATCGATGAGGACGGTCTTGATCCGTGAAGAACCAAGCTCAATTCCTATTGCAGTTTTGCCATTAATAATGTCATTTCTGGCACCATTAATACTCATAATTATAACTCCCCCTAAACGACTATTGCTGATCTATGCCTTAACCGGTTCCCACAGTCGGGAACACGGCAGACCGCTCTTTACTGGCCATAATAAGCGTTTTTACCGTGTTTTCGCAGAAAATGCTTGTCCAAAAGCACCTGATCCATCGGTCCTATCCCGGGTGAAAGCATCAGTGTATTGAAGGCCATCATCGCTACCTCTTCCAGGATAACGGCATTTTGGACAGCATCCATGGGATCCTTCCCCCATGCAAATGGTCCATGCATATTCACCAGAACACCGGGAATATACAAGGGGTTTATACCCTTAAATGTCTCTACTATAACATTTCCCGTCTCTTCCTCATAGGCACCCAGGATCTCTTTTTCTGTCATTTTTCTGGTGCAGGGTACTTCCCCGTAAAAGGTGTCTCCATGAGTGGTGCCCAGAGCCGGAATGCCTTTGCCCGCCTGAGCAAAACTGGTTGCCCAGCTTGAATGGGTATGGACAACTCCGCCAATATCTTCAAAATTCTTGTATAGAACCAGATGAGTCGCCGTATCAGATGAAGGCTTTAAGTCTCCCTCAACAACATTCCCGTCAAGATCAGTCACAACCATATGTTCAGGCTTCATCTCATGGTATGCCACACCGCTGGGCTTTATTACCACCAAGCCTCTGCTCCTGTCTATTCCGCTCACATTGCCCCATGTCAGTTTTACAAGTCCGTTTTCCACAAGGGCAATATTTGCTCTGAACACCTTCTCTTTCAAATTCTCCAACATTGAAAATCCCTCCCCTGCTGCTAATCAGAACACTTCGTCTTTTATCTGTATATGACCCGGCTGCCAGGCATAAGCCTGAACCAGGGTATCAGTCATATCCATAAAACAGTTGCAATTATCTGCCTGCAAAAGGAATTATAAAAGCCCTGTATAGATTTAGCTTACCATATGTAGATCGAACTTGTACATAGACTAATTCCCTCTACTACTTTAAAAAAGCTGATCTTAGGTTTTGCGCCTGTATCCTGTGCAAAAAAGTTTCGTCATTTGGAGAAAATAGGTTAGAATAGAGATGAGGAAATAACAAGGAGGTAATAAAGTGAATAATTTTATATTTCAAAATCCAACTAAAATCATCTTTGGCAAGGACACAGAAAAGCTTGCAGGCGTTGAAACAAAGAAATACGCCGATAAGATACTGTTACACTATGGTGGTGGCAGCATAAAGAAAACCGGACTTTATGACACTGTGGTTAAGTCGCTGAAAGAAGCCGGTGTTGAATTTTTAGAATTGTCCGGAGTTCAGCCCAATCCAAGACTATCCCTTGTACAAAAGGGCATCGAGATATGCAGGAAGGAAGGCATCCGCTTTATTCTGGCAGTTGGCGGGGGAAGTGTTATCGACTCGGCAAAGGCCATAGCCGTAGGCGTTCCCTATGAAGGGAATGTCTGGGATTTCTACACCGGAAAAGCCGAAGTGAAGGAAGCCCTGCCAGTGGGTGTGGTTCTCACCATTCCGGCAGCCGGCAGCGAATCCAGCCCCAGCTCGGTTATAACCAATGAAGATGGCTGGTATAAGAGGGGGCTCACCACCGATCACATTTTCCCCAGATTCGGCATACTGAACCCGGAACTCACCTATACCCTTCCCAATTATCAGACCGCCTGCGGTGTCGCCGACATCATGGCACATATCATGGAAAGGTACTTCACCAACACAAAAGATGTGGAACTCACCGACAGGCTGTGTGAGGCCGGCATGAAGACCCTGATCAACAATGCGCCCAAGGCTTTGGCAAATCCTGAAGATTATTCTGCCCGGGCAGAAATTATGTGGGCTTCCACTGTGTCTCATAATAATCTTTTTGGAACAGGAAGAGAAGAAGACTGGGCATCCCATGATATTGAACATGAGATCAGCGGCATTTATGATATCGCCCATGGAGCCGGTCTTGCAATTGTGTTCCCAGCCTGGATGAAGTATGTATACAAGCAGGATGTTCAACGCTTCGCTCAGTTTGCGGTGCGGGTGTGGGATGTGGACTACAATTTCTTCAATCCCGAAGAAACCGCCCTTAAAGGAATTGAAAAGCTCAAGGAATTCTTCTCCTCTTTAGGGCTTCCCGTCTCCCTCAAGGATGCAGAAATAGACGACAGCAGGCTTGAGGAGATGGCCGATAAGTGCACCGCCTCAGACACCAAAACCGTGGGCTCTTTTGTAAAGCTTAACAAGCAGGCTGTTTACGATATTCTGACCATCGCAAAATAGCTCAGATTTTGATTCATATAACAGCTTAGTTTAGCAAAACCCTAGACACAAGCCCCCAGCATCCCGGCCAATCCGGCAGGATTCTGGGGGCTTTTGGGTACATTTGTGATAATTTCTTTTAAGGCCAATTTTAACACGAAAAATTTCCGGATAAGTCTATTGCCTACCTCTTAAGATGATGCTATAATAATTAATGCTTGCTTAAGGGAATGATTCTCTTAAGACATATATGGGGGTGTAGCTCACTTGGGAGAGCGCTTGAATGGCAT
>JAAYTP010000028.1 GCA_012518025.1 Clostridiaceae bacterium | reverse complement strand
TGATAGCATGGATATGTTTTCAAGTTATCGTTTGGTCAAGGTTGAAGACGGATATGATCTGGAACTGTATATTGACAATCCGGCCATGAATGATGTGGAATTTGCCGAGGAATTTAACAGGATTGATCCGGAGAACAGGCAAAGACTTAATCGTAATATCCTTGACTACATCGGCGAGAAATTTCCGGGAATCAAAATCCGAATGGTCAAGGTCATGGTTGGATCCCTGCTTCTGGCCTCATTCCTCTATACTGCTCCCATCCAGGCCGGAGCGGCCTCATATGCTGACACCCAAGCTAAAACTACCCAGAGTGCACGGCCGGAGGGCGACTACGACTATTCAGCCAAAATCAGTATAAATGGTCAGCTACAATCATTTGGCAGCAAACCATTCTTCTATAATTACACAACCTATGTGAACCTTTATGAGTTTGGCAATAAGATAGGAGCCAGTGTTTGGTGGAACGATTCTTCCAATACGGTAGGTATCAATAAAAATGGAGTGCAGATAGCATTTATGCGGGGCTCTTCCCTGGCAAGGGTTAATGGAAAACAGGTTTCCATGCCCAAATCCCTGGTGGTGAATGGTGTTACCTATGCACCGTTAAAATTTATAGCAGAAAACCTGGGCTACCATGTGACCCTTGATAGCAGTACAGATACAGTCATGGTCAACAGTAGAACAAGTCAGGCCGAGAAGGCTGGTGTTTACACTGTTGCAGCCGGGGATTCCCTGTGGAGTATAGCCCAGCGCTATAATACATCGGTCGAGAATCTGAAGAGTATAAACAATTTGACATCGGATGTGATATACCCCGGTCAAGAACTATACTTGCACAGAACCCATTCGGTTAAGTCCGGTGACACCCTGTGGCGTATAGCCCAGAGCTATGGTGTTAACGTAGCTGACATAAAGAAAGCCAACAATCTTACATCGGATATGATCCTGGTGGGGCAGACACTCATCATACCAGGAACCACAGCTCAGGCACCCGCGCCTGCTCCTGAAAAGCCATCGGCGGTAACCTCATGGCCAGATGTGACATATATAGTGCAGCCCGGAGATACTGCCTCTTCCATCGCAAAGAAGTTTGGCGTCAGTCAGCAGGATCTGATGAAATACAACTATATGCAGCCCGACGAATGGTTTAATGCCGGTGAAAAGATTGCCATCTCCGGCTATGCACCCAGAACCTATACCGTAACACCGGGACAGGACAGTGCGCCGGCAAGAAAGGGCGCGCTTGTGGATTGGTATACAGAAGGAAAATATCTGATAAAAAGGAACAGCACCTTTACCGTTGTGGATGTGGAGACAGGAAAACAGTTCAAAGCTGTGATGATTGGCGGCTACAACCATGTGGATATTGAACCTGCCACCCGTGCCGATACAGAAATCATGAAAGGACTGTTTGGTACATGGAAATGGTCTCCCAGGGCGGTTGTGGTCCATATCAACGGGATGAACATAGCAGCATCCCTGTCCGGTATGCCCCATGGCGCCGATACCGTAACCGATAACGGAGTAAATGGTATGTTTGATATGTATCTGAAGAACAGTACATCCCACAGCAGCAGTACCTCCAAAGTCTATATCCAGGAGCATGCCAATATGGTGCTGAAGGCTGCCGGGCATTAATCAGACAGCCCTTATTTTATACCCATTCTATTGTATTCTGTGTACTCATGGATTATAGTATATTATGGTCGATGTTTGCACAGCTGTTGACCCTTGATGCTTTCTGGACATCCCGCCTGAAAAGAAGGAAGAAGGCGGGTTGTGTTGCGAATTGGAATGGTGTAGTTTAGGGGGAGATGTTGCTCTTTGGTCTTTTCAAGCTTAGTCTTTTTGTGTATTTTCCTGCCCGTCAATCTGTTTCTCTATTTCATTATCAAGAACAGAACCTGGCGTAACTGGATTTTAATATTATCTTCTCTCTTTTTCTACGCGTGGGGTGAGCCTGTTTGGATCACTGCCATGATCTTCAGCGGGGTGTTTGATTACTTCAACGGCCTGATGGTTGAGAAATATCATGGGACAAAAAAAGCAAAGTTTTTTGTAGCCCTGTCTATCACTGGTAATCTGCTGCTTCTGGGTGCTTTCAAGTATTCGGGCTTTTTTGTGGAGAATATCAATGCACTGTTGGACATCAACCTGAATGTGCCCCGCTTTTCCCTGCCCATTGGCATATCTTTTTACACATTCCAAACCATTTCCTACGTGGTGGATGTGTACAGGGGGGAAGTGAAGGCTCAAAGGTCCCCATTCAAGTTCATGTTATTTGTCTCCCTGTTCCATCAATTGGTGGCAGGACCCATTGTCCGGTACAGTGATATAGCAGCCGAGATTGAACACAGAGAGGTCACAGCAACAGGATTCAGCGAAGGGGTTAACCGATTCATCATCGGTCTTGGCAAAAAGGTTCTTATAGCCAATACGGCAGGTGAACTGGCTCTCTCCTTCCTTGGCACAGATTATGAAAAACTACCGGTAGCCGGCGCATGGCTGGGAATTCTGCTCTATGCCTTTCAGATATACTTCGATTTTTCCGGGTATTCGGACATGGCCATAGGTCTTGGCCGCATGTACGGTTTTACATACAAGGAGAACTTTAATTACCCGTACATATCAAAGAGCGCCACCGAGTTCTGGAGAAGGTGGCATATCTCCCTGGGCAGTTTCTTCAGGGATTACCTCTACATACCCCTGGGTGGAAATCGAAGGAACCACGCCAGAAATCTTTTAGTAGTATGGTTTTTGACAGGGCTGTGGCATGGTGCCAGTTGGAACTTTATCATCTGGGGGCTATACTATTTCGTGTTTGTTTTTGCAGAGAAGCTCTTCCTCAAAAAACTGCTCGACAGGATACCGGCCTTCTTTTCACGTATCTACCTGCTTCTGATAGTCCTCGTAGGCTGGGTGTTCTTCTACCATATTGATATGGGGGAGGGCCTACGGTTTTTGGGAGTGATGTTCGGAAGAGCATATGCCTTTACCAATAGTGAGGTATCCATCCTCTTCAGGGGCAACGCACTATTTTTAGTATTAGCCGTTATCGCATCAACACCGCTTGCTAAAAGGCTGTTTGAAGCAGTTAAGACATATTTTCTGGGAAACCGGGCAAGGGTTGTCTTTATGGATCGTGTGTTTAAGCCTGTTATCAACATATTCATCCTTGTCCTGTCATTGGCTTTCCTGGTAGGCCAGAGCTATAACCCGTTTTTGTATTTCAGGTTTTAATAAGGAATTTGGAGATTGTCATGAAAAAACTCAGATTGGATGCTATTGCTTTTATTCTGATATTGGGAGGGCTGGGACTTGTAAACCTTTTAAATGTGAACAAGCCCACAGTTTCCGCACTGGAAAACAGGATGCTTAAAGGAAGACCAACCCTTACTGTTTCATCCGTTTTTAGCGGTGACTTTTTCAGGGATTTTGAGGATTATTACAGCGATACCTTCATCAACCGGGACAGCGTTGTTAAAGTGTGCCGTGATATCAAAGATTCAATGTCACTAAACGAGCCGGGGGTGACCCTGGTGGTGTCCCGTGAACAGAACGCGCCTATTAATGTAAAAACTCCTGATACTACACCCCCACAAGAGAATCCTTCGGCATCCAAACCAACCACTCCGCCAGACATAAACCCGGGTAATTCCGATGAAGAAGCGACATCTCCCACGCCCGATCCCACACCCACACCGCCCAGAGAATTCGGCGATGATGAAACCGTGGGCTATTACCTGATTGTTGACGGAAAGGCTGTGCAGCTCTTCAAATTCAACCGTGAAGGCATGGACTACTATGCCGAGGTTTTAAACAAATATCATGATGGGCTGGGGGATGATGTCACCCTGTATTCCATGATACCTCCCACGGCCAGTGAATTCATTAAGCTTAGGAAGTATTCCGATATCACTGACTCCCAGAATGATGCCATGGACTATCTGTACGGCCGGCTCGACCCGGGAATAGTGACGGTTAATGTCTATGATGCTCTCAATCAGCATAAGGACGAATACATATACTTTAAGACAGACCATCACTGGACGGCTCTGGGAGCCTATTACGGATATTGTGCCTTTATGGAGACCACTGGCAGGGAGCCTGTGCCCCTGAGCCGTTATGAAACTGTAAAGGTTGAAGGATATCTTGGGAGCTCCTACACCAAGACACTTAACAAGGAGTTGGAGAAAAACCCGGATACCATAGATTTATATCTTCCTTTTACAAACCATGAATATATCATGTATAACGGGAATTCGGAAGAAACCGCTGAACTCATCGATATGAGCTATGCCGAAGGTTCCAGTGATAAATACCTGATCTTTATGAGCACGGGTGGAGCCACCTGGTCTGTTATAAAAACCGATGTCCACAACGGAAAGAAGATTATGGTGATGAAGGATTCTTTCGGCAATGCATGGGTTCCCTTCCTTCTGCCCCATTACGAAGAGATCTATGTGGTGGATGCCAGATTCTACAGCAAATATACCACTGGCATGACCATACCCGAATTCATTGAAGAACACGGCATTCAGGAGTTGGTATTCCTGTTCTATATGGAAGACGTGAACTGGACCAAGTTTATGAATGGAGTTGAGAGTCATCTGAACTGAATTGGGCAGGGTCAGGATCATGATCTGCCAGGCCGTGGAACAGGTGAATGGTTATAAAAAAGCCCCGTGCAGGCATTTTGGTTGTCCTGCAACGGGGGTTTATATTAAACAGTATACATCCTCATCCGAGAATGGCCTTCAGATCCTGTTCAGGAGTGCTGATGGGCTTGATGCCGAACTTCTCAACCAGTACATTCAGTACATTGGAGGAGAAGAAGGCAGGAATGGATGGGCCTATATATATATTCTTCATGCCCAGAGCTAGGAGAGTCAAGAGAATGCATACTGCCTTTTGCTCATACCAGGAGAGAACCAGGGTCAGCGGCAATTCATTGATATCACAGTTAAAGGCCTTTGTAAGCGCAAGAGCAACCTGAATGGCCGAATAGGCATCATTGCACTGTCCCATATCCATGATTCTCGGCAGGCCGCCGATCTCTCCGATATTGAGGTCATTGAATCTGTACTTGCCGCAGGCAAGTGTCAGAATAACCGTATCGTCAGGAGTTTGCTTCACAAAATCAGTGTAGTAGTTTCTGCCGGCTTTGGCTCCGTCACAGCCTCCAACCAGGAAGAAATGCTTGATGGCACCAGTTTTTACGGCCTCGATAACCTTATCGGCTACACCCAGAACAGCATTCCTGGCAAAGCCCGTCATGAGTTCTGTGCCGCCATTGATACCGGTCATTACATGATCCTCGGGATAGCCGCCAAGCTCAAGAGCCTTTTCAATGACAGGTGTAAAATCCTTGTAACCTGTATGATCAGCCTTTATATGGATCAGTCCCGGATAGCCCACAACGTCTGTGGTAAATATCCTGTCGCTGTAGTTGGGTCTGGGCGGCATCAGACAGTTGGTGGTAAAGAGCACGGGAGCCGGTATATCAAGGAACTCTTTCTGCTGGTTCTGCCAGGCTGTTCCGAAGTTGCCCTTGAGATGAGGATGCTTTTTGAGTTCCGGATAACCATGGGCAGGAAGCATTTCGCCGTGGGTGTAGATATTTATTCCCTTTCCTTCTGTCTGCTCCAGAAGCATTTTCAGATCCAGAAGGTCATGCCCGCTTATAACGATGAAGGGCCCCTTCTCAATTATGGTGGAAACCTTTACAGGTACAGGATGACCATAGGCTGAAGTATTGGCCTCGTCAAGAAGCTCCATGCATCTGAGGTTGATTTGTCCGAACTCCATGAGCAGATCCAGCCATTCTTCAACGGTATGCTCCTCGCCAATGGCGCGCATGCCCTTAAAGAACCACTCATTAACCCCATGATCCTCTTTACCCAACACCCTGGCATGATGCGCATAAGCTGCCATGCCGCGGATTCCGAGAAGGAGAGTAGAGCGCAGGGATACCACGTCGGGATCTCCATTCCAAAGATCGCTTTCAGAGAGGTTTTCAGCGCCTCCCAGCTTTGTCTTTTCCTCCTCAATCTGTCTCTTTAGTTCATCAATCCTATCCGGGTCAAAATTTACATTGGTGATGGTAGTAAACAAACCACTAACCATGAGCTCAACTGCCTTTTTTGACGGATTTCCCGCAGATGCTGCTCTGGCCAGACCAACCAGGGCGCCTGTCAGGGCATCCTGCTTGTTGGAAACCAGGGCAGTTTTACCGCAAGCACCGACTCTGGTACAGCCTTTTCCACCCGCTGTCTGTTCGCATTGGAAACAAAACATTTCTGACATAAATACATTCCTCCTTG
>JAAYTP010000027.1 GCA_012518025.1 Clostridiaceae bacterium | reverse complement strand
ACAGAAGGCCGAAGACCCTCCCTGTCTGCTGTTTGCTGAGGATCAACCTTGACATAATAGGCTTCTATCTGGGTGCTTCCCAGAAGCGCCCCGCGTTTCCACTCCCTGTCCAGGAAATCCTCTATGCTGAGCTTTATTGTGCTTTGAAGATCCTGTGTCCATTCCTGGCCGGATACCCAAAACAGACTGGTGCTTATGGAATCCCTAATGAAATTAATATAGCGCCTGAAACTGAGCGATCCATAATCGTCAGCTAAATCCGACAATGTCATGAACTCATCCACGACGTAACCAATGCCCGGAATCTCTGTGATGGGGTTTATCCTTCTGATGGATAAGGCTTTTCTGGCCTGGGGCGAAAGCTGAATCTCCACTCCGGTTACACCCACCAGGACTTCATTGACCGGTAACTTGTCGGGTCCTTTAACATAGTCGTTCCTGGCGTAAAGACCCGCAATGAATCCTCCGGGCGGAACCATGATATCCTTTGAGTCAGGCCCAGTAATCTGTATCCATGGTGAATAGCATGATACATAGCTACTTATCAGGCAGCTCCAGGGGGTGGGATGAGGATCGTCAAATGCCGTATCCAGAATGACTGTTCTGTCACCCAGAGCTTCGCATTGCTGTATCAAAGCCTGATCCAGTCCATCATACTGGCAGGATACGGGAGAATAAAGAGTGGAAACAGTACTTATCTTTTCAAGAGCCTTAAGACCGGTTGCAGCATTTAAGTCCAGCCCATCACTTCCTAAAAAGTCTTCCAGAACCGGCACATCACCATCCGAACCTCCTGAAAGCCAGATAGGTTTATCGGCGGCATCGGGTATTATGCTGCCATCATTATCTTCCGCAATATCCATCCTTATCAATGCCGAATTTTGGTTGATAACGTTCTCATAGTAATATGGAGACCCTTCAATTAACGAAACATCGTTGTAGACCTCAATTATATCGGCAAGGGCAGGATCAGGCTTGTTGGATTTCATAGAGATGAATTTATTACGTGTAAAGCATAATACCTCCAATGTGAAGGTGGGATCCGATTCTGTAGAATTCATACCCTGAAGGACCTTCACCGCAACCCGGTTTCCCCATTCCCCGGCATTGATTGCGCGCACTGTGCAGGCGTTTTTCTTCCCTCTTTTAAGTCCGGCCTGGGCTGTCTCGGCGGTTTGAGATATAACCCGGGCTATATAGAGTCGTCGTCCGCCATTATCAAAATAGCCTTTTACCTCGTATGGCATAAAGGACCTTCCGGGGTGGCTGCCGTAGATTCTTGCATACTCTTCAAAACTAGTCACAAGCTGTGGTGTCTCAGGGCCTCTTTCCGTTTCTCCAATAAACCCGGCAGTCCCAAATTCAGCCCCGAAAATTTCATCCGGCTGATATTCATGCCCTGCCGCAGCCATTTCAATTAACACTGAATCAGCAGTTTTACCTCCTGGCATATATTCGCTGAAAGATGTGATGCTGGCATTGACAACCTGCTCATCCGCTACCTGACTGCTGAATAGAATACCCGAGACCAGGACGCAGACAACAGTCAGTATGAATACTTTGCCTAATCTGACCATCATCCTAGCCTCCTGATTCCCTGTTCATTTTTTGTTGACCTTCCAGCCAGTTGATGAACTGCAATGCCGTCCTTGGAGAACGCCCGTTGTACAGCATCTCCCATTGTATAGCCTTCTTGTGCAGTACGTCCTTATCAATCCTGATACCTCGTTTATCTGCCAGTCCTTCCACAATTGTAAGGTACTCTTCCTGATCCGGAGCTGTAAAGGTGATGGTCATGCCAAAGCGGTCGGCCAGGGACAGTTTTTCTTCCATGGTGTCCGCCGCATGGATCTCATCATCAGCCTGACCAGATGCGAGCCCAGCTCTGTCACTGAACCTCTCCTTTATAAGGTGCCTTCTGTTGGTAGTTGCATATACAAGAAGATTTTCAGGCCGGTTCTCAAGACTTCCCTCAAGAACCGCTTTTAGCGCGGTATAACTGCTCTCTTCATCACTGAAGGAAAGATCATCTATAAAAGCAATAAACTTTTGAGGCCTGTTCCGGATCATCCTCAGGATTTGACCGAAATCAGCCAAAAACTCCTTGGGTATTTCAATAATGCGAAGGCCGAGATCATAATATTCGTTTAGGAGTGCCTTAACCGTTGAGGATTTACCAGTGCCCCGGTCTCCGTAAAGTAGCAGGTTGTTTGCCGGGTAGCCCTTAATAAACCGAAGGGTGTTCTCCACAATCTCATTTCTTTGCAGCTTATAACCTATAAAATCACTCAGTCTGACCGGGTCGGGATCATCCACGCCACGAAGGCTTCCCTGATCACCGCTACGTTCCCATATAAACCCCTTATAACGGGCAAAGATACCCGACCCATACTTGCTGTAGAAATCAAGCAAACGGGCTGAGCCTTCGCCCCAGGGCTTATCAGGCTCAAAAATGCTGTACATTTTAGGGAAGGCCTCCCATTCGGGCAGGTCACTGATGATTTCTTCAGGCTCATGGTTGTGGAACCATTCGGATTTGATCCTGGGGGAAGAAAGGGCTGCCAGCTCCCCTAGAATATTGAGTTCCTTTGTCAATTCACGGGGCATCCAATCCGGAAGCTGCCCGGGACTTACCTGTTCCGCCATTTTGCTTACTGAATTTTCACGGTATAGAATGGCATGGATCAAATAATCACCAAATGAACAGACTTCGGATAGTTTGAGCATCATGTTATGCTCCACCAGATGGTGGAGAAAATCCGAATAACGACTGACAAATTCCTTGGAACTCTGCTTTTTATCACAGGTTTCAAGTAATTGAATAAATTTTTTGACAACTTCGTCCTTTAGCAGGTCTCTGAATACCATGAGGGACTCAAGCCTGATAAGAATTCTTTTTATCTTATTTTGCATCCTTTATCTCCTGGGCCATCAATGATCCTCTACTGGCTGGTCTTTCCTCCTTTATATTACGTTTAGTCATAAAAAAAATCAAGGAATATGCCTGAATTCATAGATCTCAGACATATTCCCCAGAACACTCATGTATTTTGGACTAATCTGATTTGGAAAACCTCGGCGAATTTAATCGCCGGGGTTTGATGTATCACCGGACATGCACTATCTGGTTATTCTGACTTTTCAGCTTCAGCTTCGTCCGGGACTTCAGGCTCCGATGAACTCTTCACGTCAGCCGGCTCCTTTATCTCTTTGCCCAGATATTCGGGAAGCTCCAGCCCTGCCATCTTGTACATCTCATTCATGGGTGGTATGGACTTCAACATACCGGAAAGGAAGTTTGCAGTAGCTGGTGCGCCGTCCTTGCCATTCATACTGTCCCAAACAGTTACCTTATCGATCTTGAGGTTCTTGATGGCCTCAACCTGAATACTCATCAGATCTTCCATCTTATCCGCCAACATCATTCTGGTGGCATCAGCTGCATTGCCTCCTGCAGCCGCAACAAGCTGTGCAAAGCCCTGAGCCTGCTTGGTCAGCAATTCCTGCATACCGCGAGCCTGAGCCTCCATCTTCATAAATATAGCATCGGCCTCACCCTTGGCAAGCCTTCTCGCTTCCTCTGCCCTTGCTTCGGCCTGAAGTTCAATGCGCCTTTTCTCAATCTCGCTCTTAACAAGAATATCCGCTTCCTGGGTAGCCTTTTCACGGTCGGCGCGGGCAAGCTCCGCTTTTTGCTCAGCCGCATATGCCTCTTCGAGGGCTTTTGCTTTCTGTATTCTCTCTGCGGAGGTAGCACGCTTCAGCGCCTCAGCCTGGCGTTCACGAAGAATGGCATTGGACTGAGCAATATCAGCCTGGGCTTCGTTCTCACCTTTTATAGCCTCAGAATTAGCAGCAGCAACCTGTATTCTCTCATCCCTGCTGGCATTGGCCTCGCCAATGGAACCGTCCCTGTTCTTCTCCGCAACAGATTTCTTGGCATCGTTGATGGCCTTGGCAGCAGCTTCACGGCCAAGTGCCTCAATGTATCCGGATTCATCAGTTATATCGGTAACGTTCACGTTTATGAGGCGAAGTCCTATTTTCTTGAGTTCAGTCTCGACGTTCCTTGATACCGCTTCCAGGAACTTATCACGGTCGGTATTTATCTCTTCAATATCCATGGTAGCGACAACAAGGCGCAATTGTCCGAATATGATATCCTTGGCCAACTCCTGAATCTCGGTCAGCTTAAGACCCAGAAGGCGTTCTGCTGCATTCTGCATGACGCCTTGCTCGGTTGAGATACCAACCGTAAAGCGGGAAGGAACATTAATCCTTATATTCTGTCTACTCAAGGCGTTTTCAAGATCCACACTGATGGACATTGGTGTCAGATCCATGTATTCGTAGGCCTGTATGATCGGCCATATGAAAGCGGCACCGCCGTGGATGCATTTGGCTGATAAAGCCGTTCCATCCCTTGATCCCACTTTTCCGTATATGACCATGATCTTGTCCGAAGGACATTTACGATAACGAGAGATGATGAACAAAAAAGTGAACAAAACAAGGATTGCAATAACACTGATAAGGGTTAAAGTCTCTATCATAATCCATTCTCCTCCATGAAAGTTTTGTCATCCGGTACTGACTTCATCATTGGGTATTACAGTCAATACATTATCCTCCGTAATACCTGTAACGAAAACCGATTCACCGGTTTTCAGATCACGATCCGCACTGGTGGCAGCTTCAAATTCGCAGAATCGCTCCTGCACGATGACATTTACCTTGCCGTACCCTTTGTTTGCTGCCGGGATGGTGATATAAACCTCGCCGACTTTTCCTATGGCATTGGCGATCTGTATATTACCGCTGTGCTGAAGTCTCAGAGCCATCCGAATCGACCAGGATACAAAATACAGCGCAGCCCAGCCAGCCAGCAGGGATATCATAACAACTGCAGGAAGCGGCAGATCCAGACCTCCCAACACAACACCAGTCCACCCGCCGACTGCGAAAAAGGCTACAATACTTCTAAAGGTAAGCAGCCTTACTTCAGCCATGTCGCTGCTCTCGGTTATGTCGCCGCCGGGCTCGTCATCTGCCTCCAGGCCATCGCTGTCAATATCACTGTGAGAAACATCGGTATCCCCGTCACCATCGGATAATCCTATTATGAATAATATGATCTGGATGATGAGAATCAGGGTAGCTGGGATGGCAAAGTATGTAAACACCTGCTGTAAAGAGCTTAATTCGTTCCACCAGTTTAACATTAATCCGCCCTCCTTCCCTTCTATTTTATATCAGACAAGGTCTAGGATTCAAATGTTTCTAGTATTCTTCCGGAATTGATTTTTCGGAATAAAATGTCACCCTTGAATCAGGGACATGGACAACCAGCTTTATACTAATTCAAAAAGCGTATATTAAGAGAGATAATCGCTGAATTCCATCGCAATAGTCTGTGTGAGATCCTTTCCAGATGAGGTTTCACATGCCCTGCACTCCTGAACCAGATAAACAGGAAGCTGGATTATGAAGGTGCTCCCTTCCCCGATCTTGCTTTCCAGGAAAACCTCCCCGCCAAAAGCAGATGCGATCTTCTTTACCAGGGATAATCCTATTCCGGTGCCACCAACCTGCCGTGACAGTGTGCAATCCGCCTGACCAAAGCATTCAAATACCAGCTCCTGCTTATCTTCCGGTATTCCAATTCCCTGATCCTTAACCATTATACATGCATAATCACTTGATCTGGAACTGGTTTTTGAAATGGAAACATTGATCTCCCCACCTGCCGGGGTAAACTTTATGGCATTGGACAAGAGATTTAAGAGCATGCGCTCAAACATATCCTCGTCCAAACCCATAATCATGCTGTCCACTGTAGAATCAAATTTTAAGCTGATATTCTTTTGTTGTGCATAGAGTTTGACCGATTCTGTTATTTCCCTGGACAAACCCACGACATCCAGATTTCGCCTGTCGATCCTTAAGCCTCCCGCATTAAGCCGTGAGATATCCAGAACATTGTTGATCAGTCTCAGCTGTTTGTGGGTATTCTGTTTGATCTTCTGCAGGAAACCCTTGCATTTATCGCTCAACTCGTCTTTACAAAGGTACTCTATTGCCTGTACGGCAGAATGAATGATGGCCAGTGGTGTTTTAAGTTCATGGGCGATGAACAGAAAATAATCGTCCTTTGCTTTGAGAGCTTTCTTCAGGTCTTCCTTTTCACTCCGCTCCTTCTCCAGAAGCCTTTCATATTTTTCTTTTTGGGATCTATCGTCGTCTGATGAATCCAAAGTATGAATTGAGACTATGGTTTCGCCGGAAGCTGCATATTCCGTGAATGAGATATATACTTCTTCCGGTATCATCCAACGATTGTAGATAAAACAATGGAGGTTTTCAGCCTTTTTTATCAACTCTGGTCCATCCAGGGTTGCTTTTAGATCGTTTACAAGTAATTCCTCTATGGTCTTGCCCGTAACCATCTCCGGCCTGTAGCCTGTCAGGGAGGTAAAGCTTTGACTAACATTCTTGACAAGCCCATTTTTTAATATGATAGACGTGCCGTGTTCCCGTTCTGCAGGGTATTGTTTCATCACACTATCCTCCATTACCATATTATAGAGAGACTTAACCTGTAACGTGACTTAACAGCTGTTTGAATAGTTTTGATCACTGGCAAGCGCCACGCTGAACCGTGCAACAGTCTTATTATATAACATTTTGTAATATTTTACCATACTAAAAACAAAATTTTCCGCCAATGGTTTATATAATTCTTTTTCGGCCAATTTACCATTAAGATCAGGGCTTATTCATGGCTGGTTTCCTCATATATCTGGCTGAATATATCCTTACCTATAATATAGATATCATGATAATCCTCTTTCCTTGCTACAAGATAATCACCTGGCTTTGCAAGCATATATGTATCCTTGTCCCACATGGTGAACACCTTTGTAGCTCTCGTAAGAGGCTTCGCAAGAATACGGGCTTCACCCTTGCTGATGCATTTTCGCGCCACGGTATTGAGATTGATGCTCTCTCCACTTATCTTGTTTCGAATGCTTGGGAAATACTCGGTTTCCAGATCAAAAGGTTCTTCAAATACAATATAATTTTTCTCAAGAATCTGCCTTGTTATGGGACTAACTTCTCCCTTTATACCTATCATCAGATACAGATCATCACCGGAAACAAGATCGTCGTAGTCGCCCTGAAGGGTTCTGACCAACATGGGGGTTCCTTCAGGCAGTACGTCAGAGCTTTTGACATACCCGCATACCACAGGAAGTTTCTTGTAGCATTTCATCTCCGAGGGGTCGATTTCATACTTATCGGCATATATGATATCAAAACTCGAAAAATACTCGCTCATCCTGGAAAGCAGATACTCATCTGCATTCATATGAGGATGTTTTTCTTCAAACCTGAGGTTGCTGATAAAACCACCAGCTTTTTCAGCGTGACCGCCCCCGGAACCGATATCATTGGCTATCCAGGCCGCCAGCTCACTGGCCATGATTTCATGGGACGAACTCCTCACCGAGTATTTGATACCATTACTTATTTCGTTGTAGACAACGCATACATCAATAACATCCACCTGGTGGGCAAGGTCACTGATATACCCCAAAAGGTTAGGATCACAGGGATTTGTCTTTATCACTGCAAACCGGTTTTTCCTGTTGTATGAGGTGCGGATAAGTGCCGTACCAGCTGTTTCCAGATCCATCAGGGTAAGATTGCTGTTTCTCAGCTTGCGTATAAGGTTTTTATCGGGTACAATGCTGTCCCTCATGTCACGGTCTATGGGGTGATTCAGTTCAGAAAAGCCGTTGGTATCGGTGAAAAGACCATACCACAGTGCAGTGGAAACATCGGAATGATCATTGACGGCAAAGCCCTCCTCCATGAGCATATCCCATACCAGGGTCGAACAGCTTCCCAAAAAGCTTCTGATCTCTGATTGGGATATATCGTATATTTCCTGTTGATGGTGGTCTATAATAGCAACGTTCTGGGCATCAAACCTTTTAACATTCCCTGCTCCATACTGGCAATCAACTGTTATGAGAAGACCATCAAAGTCGCCGATGGATTCAGCATGTTCAATGGGTATCTCCAGTTCCTTCACCATCAGAAGCAGATTGGGTTTTGAAATCCTGGCCCTTCCACTGTATATTAGACTGGCATCCTTTTTCTTTTCTCTGAACCAGGTCAGCAGAGCGAACCCTGAAGCGATTGAGTCTGCGTCCGGATTGTCATGGCATTGGATGATGATTCTGTCGTAAACCAACAAATCAGATAGTCTCATTATATTGATGCCTCCATCTGTTGTATGTTATTTCCACTTACATTAGGAATATCCTACCATAATTAGTCCTGTGCTGGTATAGTAAATGAGTCATGGGACCGGACCATGCCTGCCTAGGTCAGACTTAAAGGGCTTCTCCCATAATTACATGGTATGCCCAGCTGCCTCTAACATATATTAAATTAGGCCGGTAATGCAAGAGTATTCTGTGCCTCACTATATGGTATGAGGAAGTGCCGCCATGCATGAAGTGTTTAAGAAATATAGAAAGCCTCTCATGATACTATCTCTGGCGTTTGCTTTTGTTATAGGACTATTGGTCATTTACAATCATACAAATACGGTATACATTATGGGCGCCCTGGTTCATCCTTTCATGCACGATGCAGAAGAGTTCGAAGGCACCCTGGCCGTTGCAGAAATAGCCGACATAAGTTCCGAGCGCTTTCACAGACCCTCCTGCCAGCCCGCCCTCAACACCAAGTATTCCTTCCTTGATCTTCAGAACACCCATGAAACCGTGCCAACTTTTAAAAATCCCGAAGATCTTATAAAAGCATACTACGGCCTGCTGCGGGAAGCCTCCAACATGGATGGTTATCACGGCGGCTGCGGCACCATAGGTTTTCACAAATCTCCCTATCCCTATGCATGGAAGCTTTTAGCCGAGGATTACAGAAAAGAACTACCCCTTCAGAAATTCATAGAATCCTTCAATGGAACTGGACATACAACGCTGTTGAAGCTTCATCCGGCCTGGGCACCTCCTGACACGCCCGAAAGCCTTCAGTATTACATGGTGGAGATAGAGGTTATAACCGGACCAAAAATCACAAGCGAAACAAAAAATCAGCCGCAGCCCAGCTACTTTGCCTATTACTACGGTCTTATCACTGTTGAAGATACCGGCAGAGAGGGATGGAAGATAAAGAGGGTTGATTATGTCCCCGAAGACTTTCTTTGCGCACCCTATCATAGCTGGTACTGGGATGCCTCAGCTTTGGTGGAAATCGTTTATGGAAACTGGTATGGCATTATTGATAAGATTGACTCCATAGATAAGAATGACAGCATATACATGGTTTATGCTGTCGGAAACAGCCAGTTCTACAGATTCGACTTCGTAAGGCTTACCAATGGTGAGGATCTGCTGATTCGCGAGAATATCAAGTTTGCCGGGGTCTGGAAGGAAACAAATCTACTTAAGGAGCAGGATCAGATCTACAAATTTTCGGTCCTGAACCCCAGACTGCAATAGATCGATCCGGATCTACGTTGTCATTGCGAACGAAGCGCCAGCGAAGTGCGGCAATCCTCATACGGTAGCCGTGCCGTACGTCTGCGAGACATCAGTATGTCATCGCGAGCAAAGCGCAGCGGAGCGCGGCGATCTATAAGATTGCTTCGTCGGCTTTGCCTCCTCGCAATGACAGACAGGAAAGATCTCCGAGCATGTCATCGCGAGCGAACGAAGTGGAGCGCGGCGATCTATAAGATTGCTTCGTCGGCTTTGCCTCCTCGCAATGACAGACGGGAAAGGGCTTCTCGCAATGACAGACGGAAAAGGACTTCTCACAATGACAGACATGAAAGGCCTTTTCGCAATGACATATAGAGGCGTCATTATAGCGGGGCGCACCTTCCTTGTGTCACTAGGTAATCATTCTCTTACGAAAACCGCACGAATCTCCAGATAGGTTTTGGGAACCAGGGTGATAGCCGGATCTTCAAAGTAGCCCACATTGGTTTCCCAGCCAGCGAATCTGTATCCTGCCCCGGGAGCGGCCTCCAGGGTTACCGGAATATCCTCCATAATGACTCCATTCCACCTGGAGCCTTTAATGTCTATATCCATATCATTCAGCTTGATCGTGCCTCCTGAGGGATCTGAGGCCTCCAGTGAGATCTTGTACCGTTCCAGACCGAAATAATCTCTAAGATCGCGGGTTATAAACCTCACCCTGTCCAACCCGAAACTAATCAGGGCATTGGTCTGTGCTTTCCATGCATCCATGCTCGCATTGTTGATCATCCAGCGATCCAGATGCTCCTGCATGACGGGCGCAATCACATCACGCATTTCCACTATGCGCTTTGTGACATAATCGGCATGGAATCTGCTGTTCAAAAGGTCCACAAATTTTGCTATAAACTTTGCTTTAAACTCATCATTGGTCAAGAGGGAGCGAAGCAGTACGGTAGACCAGTCGGGGTTTGGCCAGGGTTCGCCGTTGGGTGTGGTGGCAAACTCCAGAGTCCTATGGCTTACCGTGGAGTGTATACCGTATAATCCAAAACCAAAGTCGGTATCAAAGAGCAGCCACCGCCAGCGTCCGTCGTGTCCCGGAGGGGCATCCGGCTCTATCTTTTCGGTGCGCTTCCTCCATACCTTTACATTGTTCCCGGGCCAGTCGGTGTTGGCATAATAAATCTGAGCCGCATGGTAAACAATAAAGTTGTCCACATCTATCTGATCAACAACATATTCGTAGTTCTCCTGAATGGACATATCGTGTGTTCTTACAAAATCGATGATGCTGTGGAAGCTTTCCACATCCCCTTCCTGTCCGTAATACAGCCCCATCCCATCTTCATAGGAAACACCCTCTAAAATTACTATATCATCAAATTCCACGTTGTAATTAGTGTTGATAAAGTATTCATCAAAAGTTTCGCGGATATTGTAAATCCCCCAGAATTCCCCGTTGATAAACAGGATACAGGGTTTGTAGCTCTGAGTATCCACACCTAATCCGGCAACAAGGCTTTGCATCATGGCATCCCTGAACAGGGTGTATTCCCAGTCATTCCCCGAGCTTCTAAGCAGAAGCTGTTTGAAAGAGGTTAAGGGTTCTTCGGGATTTCCTCTCTTGGTCAGTTCGGGGAAAACAGGGTATTCAATGGTCCCGGACTGGTCATATCGTTTGCGGGCTACCACACGCAGAGGCTTATGCCGATATGATCGGCTCCATCCACCGAAGGTGCGAATTCCCACATTCTGGGTAAATCCCACGGTTCCATCAGGTTCAAAGAAGGTGATGGTCGCTTCCCTTTCCCATTCTATACCCCGTTGGTTGTAGTTGCCGGGTGTACCGCCATCCACTACTGTCCCAGGGTTCTCGCTTAGCCAGTCGCTCATTACCTTGCCCTTCATAAAGATGCCCGTGAAGTAGTCAAACAGGTTCTCCGGGTTCGTCACAAGGGAGATAATGGGAAGCTTATAGCGCTCTGCCATGTTCTCTTCAACAAAATAGGTGTGGGTTACGGTATCACTCATTATTAAATCTGATTCAAATACCCTTGCTCTTACAACTGTGCCCTTGAACACTTCTTTAGAAGGCGGCCTGTCATCAAGGGAAATCCCGGTTTTTGAAGAATAAATGTTTGGTTCCCCCGCCCTCGACCTGATAACAATTGGTTCCTCATAAAGAGGAGAGTCGATGGTAGGTTCTGACCCGTCCAGGGTATAACGAATAACTGCGTCGGGATCAGCACAGCTGAGAGCCAGTTCGAATTCCTCGCCGTAGAAACCGCTTTCCCTGGAAAACTCGGGAGGTGAAACCTGAGCAAAATATGGGGTGGGATCCAAAATGGTATCAGAATTACTTCTGCCGGGAGTACCCTCAGCAAGGAATGAATATCCGGTTCCATCAGGGAGTCTGCCATATGAGATATTGGGAATGATTCTGTTAAGATGAATGGAATCAACAAGCGTTCCTGATGGATTGGATAGAGTGATAACCTCGCCGGCACTTACTTTGAAATTTGTATGAAGTCCCGCATAGGAGACCCTGTCCTTCCCGTCTGCCCATACAAGCAAGTATTCGCCGGGCAATACTGTTATATCGGGAAAGACCCATAAATGGGGCATATCCTGCTTATCAGACAAGCCGTAACCCGACAGGTTTACAGGCATGACTCCCGGATTGTAGAGCTCAATCCAGTCCCCTCTATCCCCATCCTCATCGGTAATGCCGGTATGATTAACAGCCATGACCTCGTTTATGACGATATGGACGTCCCGACTGTAGGACCCATTAAAAAAACCTGCGGTCTGAAGTGAGCCATCCATAGAAATAATACTCAATGCCAGCATGGCCACTGTTACAAATAACAGATACAGCCATCTCTTTTTCATAGTTTCCACCTTTCCACCCAAAAAAGGTTGTCTTAATTGCCGCCATCCTGTCCACTATGATACATCATTTACGACAGGGATAATACACAAAAAATTACAATATCTCACTTTGCTGATGTGTCCACGGTTATGATACCATACTTCAAACATGTGGCCAGATCCAGGCTTCTGGTCTTTCCCCTGAAGTCCACTCTGATGACGGTATTCCTGGTATCCGGATCAGAAATACCAGCAACAATCCCCCGCCCATATTTCTTATGATATAATACCGTTCCCTCTCGAATCTTTTCCATGGATTCCTGGTTCAAAAGCGCTGCCACCTCATTTACAAAGGTGGAGCGGGCTACCTGTGTCCCATGGTTTTGTTGAGGGGACATCATATAAAGATAATGCCTTGCTCTTGTCATTCCCACATAGAAAAGCCGCCTCTCCTCTTCCATCAGCTCTTCGCTGCCGTTATCCAACTGTTTAAGTGCCCTTGATCCGGGAATCTCCTCCTGCACAAGATCCACCATAAATACTGTATCGAATTCAAGACCCTTTCCCGCATGAAGAGTGGTTAATGTAACATAATTCTCCCCGCAGGGTATGGCAGTCGATTCAAGAATCATCTCCAGCCTCTCCATATGCTCCAGAAAAAGAGGTATGCTCCCAATCCCATCCGCCAGGGTTTTCAGGATTCCAAACATAGTATAAACCTGGTCAAAGGATTGCCCTGTTTTCTCGCAATGGGTTCTGATCCCTGAAAAGTACATGAATTCATCCTCTATATAATTAAGGGCCTTTCCGGGCGACATTTTCGAAAACCTTTTCCACTCGTGTTTCAGTTCCACCATCTTGCTTCGCTGAAACTTGTTCAGACCGGGGCTTGCGATAATGGCGTCCATAACCGTGGAGTTTTCATCCCTTGTCACTTCCTGAACCATTGCCTTTGAAATGTAGCGGTTCATCCTGTAGCAGATCCTCAAAAAGGACTCCCTGTCATAAGGATCCAGTGCAAAATGGAAAAAAGCCATTATGTCCTGTATCATCCAATGCTGATGGAAATGAACCTTACTCTGTCTCACCCTGTAGGGGATACCCATGCGTTCAAAACAATCCACCAGGCATACCGAAGACAGGTTGTTCCGGTAAAGCACCGCAATGCTCATATTCTCATGACGCTCCCATAGTTCTTGTATACGGCCGGTTATGTATCTTAATTGCCCGCCTCCATCTGAAGCATTGATAATAAAGGGCGGTACAAGATAATCGTTTTTGGTGCTGTGGTTCTTGTCAAAACGTTTTTTATTGCTCTTTATAAAACTACTACTGATCTCCACTATATTTCGGGATGAACGGTAATTATTCTCTAGTACAAAAAGCTTCAGACCGGGATACTGCTCCTTCATGCCCAGAATCTGCCCGGGCTCGGCACCACGAAAGCCATAGATACTCTGATCATCATCGGCCACAACAAAGACGTTTGGCTCATCACACGGCATGATAAGCTTAAGGATTTCCCACTGAAGCCTGGACAGATCCTGGCCCTCATCCACCTGATAAAAATCATACCTTTTGCGATACCGCGAAAGGATGTCCGGGCACCTGTTCAAGATGGTCCAGGCATGAACCAGCATGTCATCAAAATCTATCATGGCACGGGCTCTTTTATACTCCTCATAAGCCCTGAACAGTTCTGTGAATCGCCGGGTCTGAAGCCCAAGGCTCTCGAACTCCTTTTCGGGCACCATCCGGTTTTTAACCAGACCGATCTCATTGATCAGGGTTTCCAGTTCATCGTCGCCGGCCTGCCTCTGATTCATATCACGCCAAATGCTTTTCAAAATAGCAGCCTTGCTCTCATGGGGATCCCCGGATCCTTCAATCAGTCTGAATCGATTTCCCTGGCGTTTTTCATAATCATGGAGAATTCCATAGCAAAAACTGTGAAAGGTGGAGAATCGGGCTTTACTGCCCTCTTTTCCAAAAAGATCTCTGAAACGGGTTTGCATTTCAACCTGTGCCGCCTTGTTGAAGGTCATGGTGAGAATGCGTTCAGGCATAACCCCTTCCGAGAGGATCAGCCTTAAGGTTCTTATAGTGATAACCGTTGTTTTCCCGGATCCGGGACCGGCCAGCACAAGGGCGGGACCGTCAACATGACCGGCAGCCTGACGCTGCTGAGAATTCAGACCTATACCATATTCATCTTTAAGCAATGTAAAGAAATTCACCGGCTCCATCCTTTGTTAACCAACGTAATTCCTTATCTTTCAGCGTTTTAAGCACGGCGGTTTATCAGCTTTAATGATACCACCATTTCTGAGCATGTACAACCAATGTGCAGCAGGCAAATCAGGATAATTATCGTTCCATGCCCATATATTGATTTAGTGGACAAAAACTCCGGAGCATTAACCGTTCATGCCATCGAGAATCATCCTTGTCATCATCCTCCTAACTCTAATTGTTCTGCCCATAACGGGAAGTTCAGGCATTCCCTGGAATACCGTTCCAGCAACTATGGAAACCACAGAAACAACCCCTCAGGTTCATGTGGAAGCAAACCCGGCACCATCGGATAAATCAGCATCCCCTGCACCAGAGGAACAGCCCGATAAAACCGTCGCCGGGGCGTTGTCGCCATTACCGGAAGAATCCTCCTCAGAACAGGAGGAGAATGATCCGCCAGCATCCCAAAATGATGACGGCAAAACGTCTGTGGAAGAAGTCCAGGATGAGGAACAGGTAGTCATTGCCGACAGCTTCCCCTCTCCGGATATGTGCATCTGGGAATACACAGTGTTTAAAAACGAAGTGTTGGCGATCATAGACCAGGCTGAGCGATCTTCGGGCATCAAAACAGTATATGGTGTATTTGTCCTGGATCTTGTAAACAACTATTCATGCGGTGTTAATGAAAACCTCACCCGGATCGATCCCTATGATAACATGGAGGAAGGCTACTTCAACAGCGCCTCTGTCATCAAGCTTTTTCAGGGATACATCCTCTGCGATATGATGCGCCGGGGTGAGTTAAACGTGGATGAAGTCTATTATGATTCTGTTACAGGCAGAAGGTTCAAGCTGCTTAGAATGATCAGGGACATGATAAGCTATAGCGACAACAATTATTCCAATGCCGCCCTGAGGCTCATAGGGAACCAGAAATCCAATGAGGTACTGAACCGCCTTGGAATACATAAGAGCAGGATATATGGAGAGATGTCGGGGGCGATAGGCTACAGCAGGGAAAACAACCTGAAAAAGTATGGCACTGTCAAGCGCTGTGCCCGGATTACACCCCGCGATACCGGGCTGATCCTCTACAACATCTATATCAACCGGGAAAACGACATCTATATGGAAACATTGAACAAGGCTCTCATAGGCAATATCTACAGCACACGCATTCCTGCAGGAGTTTCAAGGGTAAACCGGGATTATGAAATCGCTCACAAAACCGGTACCAATTCACATCTGGGAGTATATAACGATGCGGGCATCATCTATTGCAAGCGCCCCTTCATTCTGGTAGCCTTCACCCAATCCACCTCATCCAGTGCAGGCCAGAACTTTATCCGAAGCCTGGCTGAGCAGCTGACCCGCTATTTCGACTCCAAGGCATGAGGACTTATCCAAGGGGATGGATCTCAACCCATATCTTAAGGTTCTCTGCCAGGATGAGTTTTTTGACAAAGAGCTGATATTGGCCGTTATCCAGACGAAAGATACGCTTGTCTGCCACCTCGGCTATCATTTCAGCGTCAAGGGTTTTGACCTCCTTGCCGAGCAGCGCATTATATTTCTTCTTCAGTTCGGTTTCAAACAGAAGGATGTCAACCCCTTCATAATCGCACAGGAACACAACATCAATTGATTTGACAATGTATTTGCCCTTGTTTACCGATTTCTCCAGTTGCTCCAGCTGTGCGTTCTTCTCAGTGATAACACTTTCCAGATAGGCATTCATCCTATGAAAGTTTTCCAGGCGGTAACTGACAATTGTAGTCATAACCGCCAGGCCTATCAGAACCCCGGTTATGACGCCGGTATAGAAACCAATGATTATCGCTGGCTTTTTTGTCCTTATTCCCCCCATAAGGCACCGAACCTTTGGATGAGCCTGATATAACCATAGGCTGCGTTGGCGCCCAGCAGCGCTGTGACTACATGAATGCCCTGCTTTATGATTGACAGGAATTCGCCCTGGAAGATACCCTTCTCAATAACCTTGAAGGAGGAAAAGGTGTCACCAAGTGCAATGGCCATGGCCCATATTTTTATGGAACCGGCAATGTCCATCATGGCTTCAAGAGGTGGCTGATTAGTCAGAATAGCGCTGATTCCTGCAAAAACACTGGCTCCGATTACGACGCCGAAGGCAACGAAGAAATTATGTACGACACTGGTAAAGAAGGATGGCAATGCTGCACCCCCCTGGCATGTCTGTCTCTTATACAGTATGACTGTTTCCCAGATAATATACAGATCCTTCGTCTCAGAATTCAGCGCAAAAAAAGGCCCTCATATAGACAAGAGGGCAAAAACAAAACTCCCAGTAGGGACCAATTGATTAATACCACATATTGGAGGAATAAAACAATTATTTTCAGAATAATACTCAACCAATTGATTATGCAGAAAGTTCTGATTGACATATGTATAGAATAGTTTTTATTATTGTATTAGCAGTTATATTGCAAGAACCTCTTGCAGGCAAAGGAGCATAGTCATGAATATCATTATCAGAGATACATATGAAGAAATGAGCAAGTACGCAGCAGAAGTGATCGCTTCCATGATCAGGGAAAAGCCCGATTGCGTTTTGGGGCTGGCCACCGGCAGTACACCAGTGGGTGCATACCGGGAACTCGCAAGAATGCATAGGGAAGAAGGCCTGGATTTTTCCCGGGTCAGAACCTTTAATCTTGACGAATATCTTGGCGTTGGGCCGGATATGACAATGCCCTATGAAATGGACCAAAGCTACGGCCGGTTTATGTATGAGGAGTTTTTCAAGCATGTAAATATTAAAAAGGAAAACATTTTTCTTCCCGACGGGATGGCTGAAGATCCGGATGAGTTCTGCAGAGCATACGAAGAGCAGATAAATAAGGTTGGCGGTATAGACCTGCAGTTGTTGGGAATAGGCTGCGATGGTCATTGGGCCTTTAACGAACCCGGATCATCTTTGGCATCCAGAACACGGGTTGAGGCTCTGACAAAGCAAACCCTTGATGACAACTATGAGAGTTTTTATAAAAAGGCCGGCATTGCCAGAGATCAAATGCCCCACTATGCCATTACCATGGGGGTTGGAACCATCCTGGAAGCCAGAAACATTCTGATGATGGCCAATGGAAAGAAAAAAGCAACCGTGATTGCAAAGGCACTTGAAGGGCCTGTAACCTCCCAGATCACCGCCTCCGCAATCCAGCTATTTAGCGGCGGGATCACCGTGGTGCTTGACAGGGAGGCCTCCTCGGAACTTAAAAACACAGAACACTATATGCACAGAGAGAACCTGAATAACGCCTTCCATCCCAGCTATTAAAGGGGGCTTATACATAGGGAACCGGTATTTATCCGGTTCCCCTTTTACTTGTCAGCATATATTGCGTCCTGATGTTCAAGTGTTGCTACACCCTCCGATAAAGCTTATCCCAAACGCTCCTCTATGATCCTTACCAGTTCCTCAGCCTTTTCAGTTATGTAATCCTGATCCTTTCCTTCAATCATGACCCTTACCAGCGGTTCGGTTCCCGATGGGCGGATAAGTACTCTACCCTCGCCATGGAAGGCCTGCTCCAGCCGGCTGCAATGCTCTTCAATGATGGGATCTTCCCTGTAGCTATATTTTTTGCTGTTGCAGACCCTGGCATTCCTGAGAACCTGGGGGTAGTCCTTCATAACTGAATTCAGCTCGGATAAACTCTTACCCGAGTCCTTGAGAACTGAGAGCAGCATGAGAGCTGTAATAAGTCCATCCCCGGTAGTGTTATGCTCAGTCATGATCACATGCCCCGATTGCTCACCTCCGAGGACAAAGCCCCCCTCCAGCATCTTCTCCAGAACATAGCGATCACCCACAGGAGCCTTTATAATATTAAGCCCATTATTCCTTGCCATTTCGTCAAAGCCCATATTGCTCATGACCGTGGCCACAATGGTATTGTGGGCTAAAAGTCCCTTATTTTTAAGATCCAGCCCTATGATAGCCATTATATGGTCGCCGTCCACCAGCCGCCCCTTCTCATCAACGGCCAGAACCCTGTCCGCATCACCATCAAAGGCCAGACCAATATGGCATCGGTTCTCCACGGTGAACTTTCTAATCATGTCCAGGTGTGTTGAGCCGCAATCCCTGTTTATATTCATACCATCAGGCTGATTGCTGATGACCAGCACTTCGGCACCCAGTCTGCGTATCGCTGTGGGAGATGTAATGCTGGAAGCTCCATTGGCACAGTCCAAAGCAACCCTCAGTCCTGATAAATCGGTTTTAATGGTTTGAATGGCATGATCCACATAATCTTCAGCAGCCGACTCTATTGTATGTACTGTACCAACCTGGTCACCAACGGGGTTGGGAATCTCCTCAGGATCGTCCAGTATTATACGTTCTATTCTTTCCTCAATCTCATCCAGCAGTTTATAGCCCTCCGAGTTGAAGAACTTGATACCGTTAAACTCGGCTGGATTGTGAGAGGCCGAGATGACAACTCCTGCATCACAGCCATATTTTCGTACAAGACAAGCCACTGCGGGGGTGGGGATGACACCAGCAAGAATTGCCTGGGCACCGGCGGAGCAGATACCAGCCACCAATGCGCTTTCCAGCATATCACCTGAGCGCCGGGTATCCTTGCCCACAAGGATTTTGGGCATTTTAGCGTTTTCGCCCGATAATACAAACGCACCCGCCCTGCCAAGCTTGAAGGCCAAATCACAGGTTAGTTCTGTATTGGCGACGCCCCTTACTCCATCGGTTTCAAATATTCTTCCCATATCTTTACCTCCACAAATTTAGTAAAACATATGCTTTATCTATTTTATAGATTCTTTCTTGCATGTAAGACGGATTATATATACTTGTCATAGCGATGATCAGAATTACTGTTTTTTCCTGAATGCTTTTTTAAGGGTGACCTTACGGTCACCCCCCAGTTTATCATGCTTATTTATTTGTCACCGGAGTCACAGGAAGCGGTTTTTGATCTGCATCACTGAAAAGCTTCCGGCTGATGTCGTCCATAACCGCCTCCGCAACGTTCTTGCAGTTGTCAGTAATACGCTCAATATAGTGAATCAGTTCAAGAAAGTTGATGGCTGCCATTGGTTTGCACTCGCCCCTGTTAAGGCGTTCGATATGCCTTTCTCTTAAAAGTTCTTCCCGTTCGTCAAACTGCTCTTCCAGCCTGAGGACATTTCTGGCAGCCTCCATATCTCCTTCCTCAAAGGCCTTCCTCATTTCCGTCGTGATCTTTTCAATATGCCCGAAGGCATCATTGATCTCGTTGATTGCCGATCCTGAGAACCTGGTCTTGGAGTTGATCATATTCATGGCTATTTCACTGATATCCTTGCAGTGATCACCCACCTTCTCAATATCATGGGCGATACGCATCAACCCTGTCAGACGTATTGACTGGCGCGGTGTAAGGCTTCGGGACAGGATTTTGGAAAGAAAGTCCACCACCTCACGCTTCATCATATCGATGATGTCCTCCAGCTTAAGGGTTTCCTCTACAGCCGATACATCCATATTAATAATGGACTCCCTGGCTTTACCCACCATGGTCTGGATGAATTTGCTCATCTGTTTGAGCTCATTAACCGCCAGGTTCATGGCGATGGATGGTGTACTGAAAACCTTGGAATCAATATTGGAAAGAGAGGTTTCGGGCACAAGCTCGTCTCCCTTATATACTCTGGTAACAATCTTCTCCAATAAAGGTATAAGCGGGAGCATTATGGCCGTATTCACCACATTAAAAAAGGTATGGAAGTTGGCGATGGCTACGTCCATGCTTCCAGCAGGGATCGGATCCCCCATGAACTGCGTGATAACCCAGGCTGCCTGTGGGACAAAGAAAAGGAATACTACCGTACCAACAGTATTGGTAATGACATGGACAAATGCAGCCCGCTTGCCATTAAGGCTCGCTCCAACAGAGGCCAGCATTGCTGTTACGGTTGTACCTATGTTGCTGCCCAAAACCAGTGGTATTGCTGCGGTGATCCCTATAAGAGGCAGTCCTTCGGGCGTTGTTGTGATCGCCAGTTTCTGTATTACTGCTATAACTGCACTGCTGCTCTGAACGATACCAGTAACAAGTGCTCCAACAGTTACGCCCAAGATTCTGTTATCACTGACACTTGCCATTAGATTCTGTATTTCTACACTTCCTGCCAATGGTTTCATCGCAGCGCTCATAATGTTCAAACCTGCAAAGAGCACACCGAATCCGAAGAGTACCTGTCCGAGATATTTAATTCTGGGAGTTTTAAAGAAGAAATAGATTACAAAGCCAATGGCCAGAATATGAAAAGCATAATCGGTGATCTTGATGGAAACAAGCCAAGCCGTAATGGTGGTACCGATATGAGCTCCCAGGATAACTCCTATGGCCTGGTTCAGGCTCATGAGGCCGGCGCTGACAAAACCGACCACCATTACAGTTGTAGCGCTACTGCTCTGGATGACGGTTGTCACAAGCATTCCCACAAGTATACCCATGAAAGGGTTTTTGGTAAGGATTTTCAGAATATGACGCATTTTTTCGCCGGCTGCCTTTTGAAGACCCTCACCCATATAGTTCATACCGAAAATAAAGAGAGCAAGTCCGCCTAAAAGGCTTGGCAATGCGTCAAGAATAATCTTCCACATGGTCTTGTTTCCCCCGGATACTCATTATTATACTCAGCTATACTCAGCCACAAAAACTTGGTGGCTGCATGGCTTCTGATTATTTATTAGTAAAAAGCCAATAGAATTTTAACATAAAACCATCATCATTGCTATAAAGAATTAAGTCTCATCCAAATATATTATTGGACGTATATATAACATTCTCTTTCACTTACAGTTTTATCCGGCAATTCATCCGGGTATTAAATATAAGTATGGCCATCTCCGCTGGAAGATGGCCTTATAATCGCATCTGAGTATCAATCACCCATATCCATAATCACTTCCTCAATGGGGGCTCCCGGAGGAACTATGGGATACACCTTAAGATCCCTGTCAATTTCACAGTTAATCACCACGGGTCTGTTCTGTGCCATGGCCTTTTTAATGGTTTCTTCCACATCAGCCTTTTCGGTTAAGTTATATCCCACGGCGCCGAATGCCTCAGCCAGTTTTACAAAATCAGTGCTCCTGTCCAGTGTGGTCTGGGAGTAGCGCCCGTCGTAGAACAGATTCTGCCACTGGCGCACCATCCCCAGAGCATGATTGTTCATGATAACCACAATAACTGGAAGATTGTATTCCACCGCCGTAGCCAGTTCGTTCATATTCATCCTGAAACTCCCGTCGCCGGCGATATTGAACACCCGCTTGCCAGGGACGCCGATTTGAGCTCCCAGAGAGGCTCCCAGGCCGAATCCCATGGTTCCAAGGCCACCGGAAGAAACAAAGGTTCTGGGTTTGGTAAACTTATAGTGCTGGGCTGTCCAGATTTGGTGCTGACCTACCTCTGTGGATATGATGGCATCCCCGCCAGTCAGTTCGTAAATCTTCGCAAGAATATACTGGGGTGTGAGGATGTCTTCAGTATAGCTTAAAGGATACTGTGCCTTCATTTCTTCAACGAATGACATCCATTCCTTTCTTTCAACCCTTTCTATCCTATTATTCAGCGTGCGCAGCACCTCACGCACATCCCCGATAATGTACCTGCTGGATCGGATATTCTTATTGACCTCCGCCTCATCAATATCTATGTGGAGAATCCGTGCGTGGGGCGCAAAGCGCTCCATCTTGCTCACAACACGGTCGCTGAAACGGGCACCTACAGCTATGAGCAGATCGCACTGGGTGGCGGCCATATTGGATGTCTTGGTTCCATGCATGCCTATCATACCAGTGTAATTGGGATGTGTTGCAGGAAATCCCCCCATCCCCATCAGACTGAGGGTTACAGGTGCGTTGACCTTTTCTGCAAACTCCAGAAGCTCCTGGGACGCATCGGAGGTTATCACACCTCCTCCGGCATATATAAGGGGTTTTGAACTGTTCCTGATTAATTCCACGGCATAATTAATCGCCTTATCGGATATGTTATCGGTACGCCTGGGAATCTCCGGCTTTTCAACTGGTTTATACTCTGCCTTTTGCGCAGTGATATCCTTCGGAATGTCGATCAGCACAGGCCCCGGTCTTCCCTCCTGGGCAATATAAAAGGCACGCCTTACAATGTCAGCCAGATCATTGACATCCTTTACTATGAAATTATGCTTTGTGATGGGCATGGTAACGCCCGTTATATCCACTTCCTGAAAGCTGTCCTTTCCGAGGAGGCTCAGGGATACATTCCCTGTTATGGCCACTATGGGTACCGAGTCCATATAGGCAGTGGCAATCCCTGTCACAAGATTGGTGGCACCAGGCCCTGAGGTGGCAAGACACACCCCTACCTTTCCCGTAACCCGGGCATAACCATCTGCGGCATGAGCCGCACCCTGTTCGTGGGAGGTTAGATAATGCCTGATTTTTTCACGATATTTATACAGGGAATCATAGATATTTAATACTGCTCCCCCCGGGAACCCAAAAATGGTGTCTACACCCTGTTCCAATAAACATTCCAGCAGAATGTCAGCACCGGTTAATTGCATGAAAACACCTCATTCCAGCTCAATTCTCAACTTGCTGCCCAATAAGGCAGCCTCTTTTTTCATTTGGCTCATCTATCTTTATATTTTTAAAACCGCTCCTTCATCAGCGGACGATACCATTCTTGCATAGCGGGCCAGATATCCGCCCTTCACCTTGGGAGGAGGACAAACCCAGTCCTTTCGCCTCCTGGCCAGCTCTTCCTCTGTAACCTTCAGGCTGATGGTGCAATTATTCATATCAATGGCAATGATGTCACCATCCTGAACCAGAGCGATGGGACCGCCTTCTGCTGCTTCCGGAGATACATGACCTATACTGGCGCCCCTTGTGGCACCGCTAAACCTGCCATCGGTAATCAGAGCCACATCTTCATCGAGGCCCATTCCTGCCAGCACCGAAGTGGGCATGAGCATCTCCCTCATACCGGGACCGCCCTTTGGCCCTTCATACCGGATGACCACGACCTCGCCCTTCTTGATGGAACCTGCAAGTATGGCCTTGATGCATTCGTCCTCAGAGTCGAATACCCGGCAAGGTCCTTCATGAACCAACATTTCTTCTGCCACTGCGCTTCTTTTCACCACGCAGCCATTGGGAGCGATATTGCCTTTCAAAACAGCTATACCGCCTGTGGCGCTATATGGATCCTCTATGGGTCTTATCACCTGTGGGTTTCTGTTATTTGCACCATCCAGGTTCTCGCTCACGGTTTTTCCAGTAACAGTAGTAAGATCCATGTTGATGAGACTCTTTTTTGACAGTTCCTTCATCACCGCATAAACGCCTCCGGCGGCATGAAGATCCTCCACAAAATGGTTTCCGGCAGGGCTCAGCTTGCAAAGATTGGGCGTTTTTTCGCTAATCTCGTTGGCCATTTCCAGGTTGAATTTAACACCCGCTTCATATGCAATGGCCGGTAAATGGAGCATGCTGTTGGTGCTGCACCCAAGAGCCATATCCACAGCCAGCGCATTTGAAAATGCCTCCGGAGTCAGGATATCCCGTGGCTTGATATCGGTTTTCACCAGTTCCATGATCTGAAAACCTGTCTTTTTTGCCAGACGCACCCGTTCAGCCATTACAGCAGGTATGGTGCCATTACCGGGCAAAGCCATGCCAAGGGCTTCTGTAAGACAGTTCATGCTGTTGGCCGTAAACATGCCTGAACATGATCCGCAACTGGGGCAAGCGCTGTTCTCATAGGCTTCAAGCTCCTCATTGGTCATCTTTCCGGCGCTCACGGCTCCCACAGCCTCAAACATGTTGGTCAGACTGATTCCATTGCTGCCTGCCCTGCCAGCCAGCATTGGGCCACCGCTTACCACAATGGCTGGTATATTGATCCTGGCTGCTGCCATCAGCATGCCTGGAACTATCTTATCGCAATTGGGTATCAGAACAATCCCGTCAAACCCGTGAGCCATGACCATGGATTCAATGGAATCCGCAATGAGCTCCCGGGATGCCAGTGAATAGTGCATGCCGGCATGCCCCATGGCAATACCGTCGCAAACACCGATGGAAGGAAATTCAAAGGGTGTTCCTCCTGCGGCGCGGATACCTGCCTTCACAGCCTCGGCAATGGTGTCCAGCCCGATATGACCGGGTACGATCTCACTCTTGGCATTTACAACCCCTATCAATGGCCTTGAGATCTCTTCGTCGGTATAACCCATGGCCTTGAAAAGGGACCGGTGAGGAGCCCTTTCAACACCTTTCTTTACACAATTGCTTCTCATAATATTCAACCTTTCTTTAGGTATTGGAAGGGACGGTTCTTTTATAGTGCAGTAATATTACCCGTCCCCGTTGTTAATCCGGTTAAATCCGCTCTGCCACAAGCCTTCCCATTTCGGAAGTACCCACCTGCTTCTTGCCGGGACTCATGATATCGCCGGTTCTGTAGCCTTCCTCCAGCACCTTGTTTACAGCATCTTCAACAGCTTTTGCCTCTTTCTCCAGATGCATGGTGTATCTTAGCATCATGGCAGCGGAAAGAATGGTGGCCAAAGGATTTGCCATATCCTTACCCGCTATATCGGGCGCCGAACCATGGATGGGCTCGTACATGCCGAATTCTCCCTCGCCCAGGCTGGCTGAGGGCAGCATGCCGATGGAACCCGTGATCATACTGGCCTCATCGGACAGGATATCTCCAAACATATTGGTGGTTACTATCACGTCAAATTGCTTGGGGTTTCGCACCAGCTGCATGGCTGCATTGTCAACATACATATGGTCGAGGGCTACATCGGGAAAGTCTTTAGCTACCCTCAAAACAACCTCCCGCCAGAGGCGTGAGCTTTCCAGAACATTGGCCTTGTCAACACTGGTAACCTTTTTACTTCTCTTCCGCGCGATTTCAAAGGCCAGCCTGGCAATACGCTCAACCTCTCCAACGCTGTAGGACTCGGTATCAAAGGCCTCTTCCCCCATTTTTCCGCTGCGTCTTCCCCGTTCTCCGAAATAGATTCCGCCGGTAAGCTCCCGTACCACCATGATATCCATGCTCTCACCAATGATATCAGGCCTTAAGGTACAAGCGTCACGTAATTCCTTGTTCAAAATGGCAGGGCGTAAATTGGCAAAGAGTCCAAGGCCTCCACGAAGTCCTAAAAGCCCTGCTTCAGGCCTCCTATCCCCCGGCAGGTTATCCCATTTCGGGCCTCCCACCGCTCCCAAAAGAACTGCATCACTTTTTCTGCAAGCCTCCAGGGTTTCCTCCGGAAGGGGGTTCCCGATGGCATCAATGGCACATCCGCCTGCCAATAGTTTCTGGAACTGAAATCTGTGGTTGAACTTTTCCCCAATCCTTTCCAGCACCAGTAGCGTTTGTTCTGTTACTTCCGGGCCTATTCCGTCACCCGGCAATACAGCGATTCTGTACTCCATACTCTTCTCCTTTTCGATGGCAGACATGGGGACGCTTTCATTTTCCTATCACTGAAATCGCCCCAGTCCCACTAGTCCTCTGCCTTTGCTCTGATATAGTTGACCAGCCCATCGGCAGCCATGATCTTCTTCATAAATTCAGGAAACGGGCGGGCCTTGAAGGTTGTGCCCTTGGTCAGGTTTTTTATTACTCCGGTATCGAAGTCTACTTCCACCTCGTCCCCTGCCTCGATTCCCTTTACTGCCTGCTCACATTCCAGAATGGGAAGCCCAATATTGATGGCATTCCTGTAAAAGATTCTGGCAAATGTGGAGGCAATCACACAGGAAATCCCGGAAGCCTTTATTGCAATGGGTGCATGTTCACGGGAAGACCCACATCCGAAGTTCCTGTCTGCCACAATGATATCGCCCGGCTTCACATTCTTTACAAAATCAGGATCAATATCCTCCATGCAGTGGGCAGCCAGTTCCTTTGGATCTGAAGTGTTCAGGTAACGGGCGGGAATTATAACATCGGTGTCCACATTGTTTTGATATCTGAATACTCTACCCTTTGCTTTCATAAAACTCCTCCTTATTCGGCTTTCAACAGGGTGTCCGGATCGGTGATCCTTCCCGTGACGGCTGATGCCGCCGCCACTGCGGGACTGGCCAGATAGACCTCGGATTCGGTATGGCCCATTCTGCCCACAAAGTTCCTGTTTGTGGTGGCCACAGCCCGTTCACCCTTTGCCAGAATGCCCATGTGTCCACCCAGGCAGGGACCACAGGTAGGTGTGGATACTACAGCGCCTGCTTCGACCATCTGAGCGATAAGCCCTTCTTTCAGGGCATCCAGATAAATCTTCTGGGTACCCGGGAATACGATGACTCTTACACCCTTCTTGATCTTTCTGCCCCCAAGGATTTTTGCTGCTACCCTCAGATCTTCTATGCGGCCATTGGTGCATGATCCGATAACAACCTGATCGATAGCCACATCCCCCACCTCATCGATGGTTCTTGTGTTGTCGGGAAGATGTGGAAATGCCACTGTAGGACGGATCTTTGACAGATCGATCTCATAAACCTCGTCGTAAACAGCATCATCATCTGGCTTGAATACCGCCCAGGGTTTTTGGGAATGAGCCTCCACATACTCAATGGTCTTTTGGTCCACCATGAATATCCCGTTCTTTGCTCCCGCTTCAATAGCCATATTGGCCATGGTAAAGCGCCCGTCCATGGAGATGTGCTGAAGGCCGTCCCCCATAAACTCCATGGATTTGTACAATGCACCGTCCACGCCGATCATTCCTATGATATGAAGGATGATGTCCTTCCCGCTTACCCATCCTTCGGGCTTGCCCTTAAGTACAAATTTTATGGCTGACGGTACCTTGAACCAGCACTTTCCTGTAGCCATGCCGGCAGCCATGTCGGTGCTGCCAACGCCGGTGGAGAATGCTCCAAGGGCGCCATAGGTGCATGTGTGGGAATCGGCGCCAATCACCAGATCCCCGGGAACCACCAAACCCTTCTCGGGCAGGAGGCAGTGTTCAATGCCCATCTCGCCTACTTCAAAATAGTTCTCTACTTCCATCTTGTGGGCGAACTCTCTTACGAACCTGCATTGCTCAGCCGCTTTGATGTCCTTGTTGGGAGTGAAGTGATCGGGTACCAGGGCAACCTTTTCCTTATCATAAACTTCATTGACACCCATCTTTTGAAATTCCCGTATGGCTACGGGAGAAGTTATATCGTTTCCCAAAACCAGGTCCAGATCAGCTTCTATAAGCTGTCCCGGCTCAACGCTGCTCAGACCTGCATGTGCGGCAAGTATCTTCTGCGTCATAGTCATACCCATTTTCCCAAACTGCCTCCTTATAAGTAAACTCTTATTTTCTTCTCAAGATCCTTAATAAGCTTGTATTCAATGGAATCCACAAGGGCGATCCAGCTGGCCTCTATAATGTCTGTGGATACCCCCACGGTGGTCCAGACAGACTCCCCATCGGTGGATTCAATAAGAACACGAACCTTTGCTGCTGTAGCCGATTCAGAGTCGATCACACGCACCTTGAAGTCTGTGAGGTGAACCGATGAGAGTTCAGGATAGAATACCTCCAGTGCTTTTCTCAGAGCACGGTCAAGAGCGTGTACTGGTCCGTCGCCCTCTGCAGCTGTTATCTCCGACATACCGTCAACCTTTACCTTGATAAGAGCCGATGCGCTGGGAGCCGACGGAGAAGGCTGTTCGGTAATCAGCTTGAAGGCTTCCAGTTCAAAGAAGGGCCGGTATTTTCCCAACTGCTTTCGGATGACCAGTTCAAAGGTACTCTCAGCCCCCTCAAATTGGTATCCCTGATGCTCCAGTTCCTTAAGCCGGTTAATGATGGCCTCGGTTTCACTGGACTGTTTGGTGACCGTCGGACAGATTTCCCTGATCTTATCCAGAATGGTTCTTCTTCCTGCCACCTCGGACATCAAAAAGCGTCTCTTGTTGCCTACCAGGTCAGGATCCACATGTTCAAAGGACTTGGATGCTTTGGCTACACCGTCGATATGCATCCCGCCCTTATGGGCAAAAGCACTGTTGCCCACATAGGGATCCCTTTCATTCATGGTAATGTTCGAGATTTCAGCAATCTTCCTGGCTGCATGGGTCAGCTTCACCATTCTGTCCTGAGGAAGGCAGGTTATACCCTTTTTCAGTTGCAGGTTGGGTATGATGGTGGAAAGGTTTGCATTTCCGCAACGCTCGCCGTAACCAAGATAGGTTCCCTGAACATGGGATGCCCCGGCCTCCACAGCCATAATGGAGTTGGCAACTGCCATTCCCGAATCGTTATGGGCGTGAACCCCAATCTTTACATCAAAGGATTCTGTAACCTTCTTTGTGATTTCAAATATCTCGCTGGGAAAGCTTCCACCGTTTGTATCGCAGAGCACAAGGCAATCAGCTCCGCCTTCCACCGCTGCCTTAAGTGCTTTCATGGCATAATCGGCGTTGGCTTTATAGCCGTCATAGAAGTGCTCAGCATCAAATATGACTTCCTTTTTCTTCTTTTTGAAGAAGGCCACGGTTTCCCTGATCATATTCAGGTTCTCTTCAAGGGTTGTCTTTATCACATTGGTGACATGGAAATCCCAGCTCTTCCCGAATATGACGATGACAGGGGTTCCGGCAGACAGAAGAGACTGGACATTGTTGTCCTCCTCAACCGTAATATCGCGCCTTCTAGTACTTCCAAAAGCTGCAAGCCTGGCGTTCTTAAGCTTTACATTGCGCATTCTTTCAAAAAACTCAATATCCTTGGGATTGGATCCGGGATTTCCTGCCTCGATATAATCGATACCCAGATCATCCAGTGTTCGGACAATCTTCAGTTTGTCTTCCACTGAAAAAGATATCCCTTCAGCCTGCGCGCCATCTCTTAATGTAGAGTCAAATATATCCACCTTGCGCGTCATGCCACATTCTCCTTCCTGTTGATACGTTTATATAGTCCGTATCCTTTGCTGCGTCTGTTTTTGCTTATATCTCATCCTTACTTGTTCCAACTCATCATCTTCCTGAGCTCTCTGCCCACCTTCTCCACCTGGTGCTCCTTTTCCATTCTTCTCCTGGCATTGAGGTTGGGTCTGTTAGCCTGATTCTCAAGGATCCAGTTCCTGGCGAAGGTACCATCCTGGATTTCATGAAGAACCTTCTTCATTTCCTTCCTGGTTTCCTCAGTGATGATGCGCTTGCCTGTTACATAGTCACCGTATTCAGCGGTGTCGCTTATTGAATACCTCATGAATTCGAAGCCGCCCCTATTTACAAGGTCAATGATGAGCTTCATCTCATGGACACATTCGAAATATGCGCTCTCGGGCTGGTATCCTGCCTCAACAAGGGTCTCAAACCCGGCCTTCATCAGTTCGACAACGCCACCGCAGAGAACCGCCTGTTCACCGAAGAGATCGGTCTCGGTCTCCTCCTTGAAGGTGGTTTCCAGTACGCCTGCCCTGGCACCGCCAATACCTGCTGCATAGGCAAGAGCCAGCTCTTTGGCTTTTCCTGTGGCATCCTGGTAAACGGCTATAAGACACGGTACGCCTTTACCCTCCTGATACTGGCTTCTTACGGTATGACCCGGTCCCTTGGGTGCAACCATGAAAACGTTCACATCGGCAGGGGGCACGATCTGTCCAAAATGAATATTGAAGCCGTGGGCAAACACCAGGGATTTTCCTGCCTTCAGCCCGGGTTCTATGCTCTCCTTGTAGAGCTTTGGCTGCTTCTCGTCGTTGACAAGAATCATAATGATATCAGCTTCCCTGGCTGCATCGGCAGCCACTGCCACCCTAAGACCTGCCTCTTCTGCGGCCTTCCATGATTTACTTCCCTCATAGAGGCCTACCACAACATCCACTCCGGATTCGTGAAGGTTCAGGGCATGGGCATGACCCTGGCTTCCATAACCGATAACAGCTACTGTTTTCCCTTTAAGCAGGGAGAGATTACAATCCTTTTCGTAGTACATCTTTGCCATGACTTTATTCCTCCTCGTACTTCCTATAGCTTTTTATTTCCTTGCTGCCCCTTTCAAGGGCAGTCAGTCCGGTTCGTACAATCTCACGAATGCCATAAGGCTTCATCAGGCTGACAAAGGCTTCGATCTTGTTCTCGTCACCTGTCATTTCAATGGTTAGGGTCTCATTGGACACATCCACGACATTTGCCCTGAAAATGTCCACAATCTCAATGATGGACGCGCGTGAGTTCTCCTTGGCATTCACCTTGATGAGCATCAATTCCCTGAATACAGACTTATCCTTGTTCAGCTCTATCACCTTGATTACATCGATGAGTTTATTAAGCTGCTTCTTGATCTGCTCAAGGATGTAACTGTCCCCCCTGACAACTATGGTCATGCGGGATATGCCAGGATCCTCGGTCTCGCCCACCGACAGACTGTCGATGTTATAGCCCCTTCGGCTGAAAAGGCCGGATACACGGCTTAAGACGCCGGACTGGTTTTCAACCAGAACTGATAGAATATACCTTTTCACACTCATCTCCCCTTACTCTCGGCTGCAATACTCGTATTATTGCCAGCGTTTAATATTCATCAACCATTACAATGTTTTTTCGTCAGGATCCACAACGCATTCCACAAGGAAGGGACCCTTATGGCTCAATGCCTGATCAAAAGCTGATTCCAGTTCCTCATCCTTATGAACGCGCACACCATTTATGCCGTAGGCCTTGGCCAGCATGACAAAATCAGGGTTTCTTTCCAGGGCTGTGTGGCTGGTTTTGCCAAACATTCTGTGCTGCATCTCTCTGACCATGCCCAGATTGGAATTATTGAACAGTATCATCAAGATGTCTATTTGGTTGGCAGCCATGGTTCCCAGCTCGAACAAGCTCATCTGAAAGCCTCCGTCACCAGTAACCGCCACAACTTGCCTGTCGGGTGCCGCAATCTTCGCACCCACCGCAGCAGGAATTCCATAGCCCATGGTGCCCATACCACCCGATGTCATGAACTTTCTTCCCGGCAGGTCTTCAAAATGCCTTGCACCCCAGAACTGGTTCTGCCCCACGTCGGCCACCATGATGGCAGTGTCGCTGAGCTTATCTGACAAAAGGCGAATGGCCTTCTTGGGATTCACCAGCGAACCTGTCAGGTAGGACTCTTCAGTTCTCATGCCTTTCAGTGTTTCCAGCCAGGCATCGGTATTCTTTCGTTTGATTTTTTCATTCATCTGTCTGAGGATCTCTCTCACGTCCCCGACAAGGGGTATGTGGGTTCCCACAATTTTACCGATCTCAGCAGGATCCACGTCGATATGGACAATTCTCATGTTTTCAGGAAGTATCTGTGTTCCCCCGGCAGTCCTGTCTGCAATTCGTGCTCCTATGAAAATCATAAGATCTGCTTTTCTGACCGCCTCATTGGCGTATGAAAAGCCATGAGTCCCTATCATGCCCGCATAATGAGGATGATTGGACGGGAATGCCCCCTTCCCCATCAGGGTATGAACCACAGGAATGCCCGATTTTTCTGAAAAAGTCAATAGCTCAGCATGGGCGTGGGAAAGATTCACGCCGCCTCCGGCCAGGATCAGCGGTCTCTCGCTTTCTGAAATGGCCTTCAGCGCCCGTTTGATCTGCCCCATATGCCCCTTGAATGTAGGCTTGTAGCCGCTGATTTGAACACTTTCAGGGTAATCATAGGGAATGTCCTCAGTCTGAATATCGTGAGGAAGGTCGATGAGTACAGGACCCGGCCTTCCGGTTGATGCGATATGGAAAGCCTCGCGAAAAATACGCGGTAACTGGCTCGCATCCTTCACAAGGTAATTGTGCTTGGTAAAGGAATCGGTTGCTCCGGTAATGTCGGCTTCCTGAAAAACGTCCCTTCCGATCATGGAACTGGGAACCTGCCCTGTCAATACCACCAACGGGATAGAATCCATATAGGCAGTGGCTATTCCTGTGATCAGATTGGTTGCACCGGGGCCGGAGGTTGCGATGCATACCCCTGTTTTACCGGAGACCCTGGCGTAACCGTTTGCACTGTGGGCGGCTGCCGACTCCTGGCGTACAAGGACATGCCTGATTCCGGATTTTCTCAGAGCTTCATAAACATGAACGATATATCCTCCGGGATAGCCGAATACGGTATCCACACCTTCTTCAACCAGAAATTTAACAATTGCTTCTGCTGCTTTCACCAGCTTCACCACCTTTTCATGGTATAAAAAAACCCTCGATCCGTTGTTACATCAAACAGCAGGGACGAGGGATATACTCCACGTGTTACCACCCTATTTTATTTTCATCTCGCGATGAAAAACTCATGAGGTTCCATCAAACCTTCGCCTGTAACGGGGCTTACCGTTTATTCTTACTATAGTTCAGAATAACTGTTCGGGAGAGATCTGCAAAAACTGTCATCACACCGATTCACACCAACCATCGGCTCTCTGGGCTGACTTATACAGTCGTGCACGGCTCCTTCATCACATTTAGAGGGACTATTTAGTTATGATTAGGCCTAATTATACCAGCCTTCATTCATGGATGTCAATACCCATTTTCTTTATTATTTTATGCCGTGCCGCCGCCCATTGCTATGCTGTCGAAATATCTGGTCAGATCCTGCGCCAGCTTTCTTATAAAGGTATGACCAGCTTCCGATGTGGTGCCCTGTGTAAATGCAACCAGGATGAACGGACGATTCCCATACACTATTCCCGCATCGTTATATACCCCAAGGGAACTGTTGGTGCCGGTCTTGTGGGCAATCTCATATCCTTTATCAACCTTTTTCACCCCGACGGGGATCCGGGTATTATAGATGTTATCAAGGAGTGCCCTGTTCATGGAAGCCATGTAGGGGTCACTCTCTTTATTTATATATACATTATACAGGATGAGCCCTGCATCCCTTGGAGTAATCCTGGCACATCTTTTGGTGGTGCCATAGTTTTCAAGGTTATTCCTGAGGCTGTAGCCGATTGCGCCCGACATCTCGCCATAGATGACCGAATCGGTTATTCCCAGCCTCGCCAAAACCTCATTGGATTTTGTGTTGCCCACAAGTCTCAGACAGGCATTGGAATAGTTGTTGTCGCTTTTGGAAATCATGGTATGGATCATATCCACCAGTTTGAAGGACCATCCGGTTACCCGGTCGGTATAGATCATGTCCTCATCAAGTTCCCCATGACGGAGCATATCATACAGGATATACCCCTGAAACAGCTTGATCACCGAGGCACTGTTGAAATACCCTTCCCGCGCCCCATCATCGGGATCAACTTTTGTACGGGTATCATTGACACCGGTGTAATAATTTGAGGTCAGATCCATTACAAAAACACCAACCGGCGTCTTGATTCCTGAAGATTTCCTGGCTCCATCGATGATGGCATGGACTTCCTTTTTAAAAGAAATATAACTAAGGTCGAGAGCATCCATCTCAGGAAGGGATGTCCTGATGGGTCCTCTCAGATCCGTTGTTTCCTCCTCAGGCTGGGTTTCAGGTAAGTCCTCGGACTCAAAAGGAACTTCCTGCCCGTTGTCCAAAGTCCCATATTCCTCCGCTAAACCCGCGGTTTCCGGCTGGCTTTCCGGATCCCTTGCAGGATCCAGTACCGGGTCTGTAATGCAGCCTGATGGGCGAATCTCACATTCTGGACTATTGTATGGATAAACCCCATAAAAAGTAGTTATGTTATGAACAGATATCAAAGCTGCCGTATGTAGGTTTAAGGCAAGCAGTAAAACGCTGATAGCCGTGCTTATGATTCTCATGACCATTTTCCACTCTCACTCCCGTTGCCATTTCATTCTTATGTGGGACAACTGGTCAACATGACAGAGTTATGCATTAAAAGGAAGGAGGATCATTGAGCAGACCAAGCGCTTTCAGCGTATTCAACACGGATTTACAAGCTTAGTATGCCCGGTATTATGCTTGTAAATCGAAATTTAAAAATGATATAATTGGCTCATTGCTTACCTGCGGTATTGTCCGTAAAATTTTT
>JAAYTP010000153.1 GCA_012518025.1 Clostridiaceae bacterium | reverse complement strand
TGCAAGGACAAGGACAAGTGCAAGGACAAGGACTTTGAAAAAGATAAGTTCTGCGTAAAGGACAGCGCTTTTCCCTTTAAAGGCTGTTATTACTAAGAATGGGGTCTGAGGGCTGCGCTACAGCCCTCTTTCTTTCCTATTCCTGGGTATGGCTTTTGTTGAACTGCATCAAAGTATCCCTGTCTATGCCCAGAAGCTGTTCTACGGTATGGTTTTTTGAACTGTCCACTCTCCACACCTTAACAGAACCGCTGTCGGATGATCCGGAATCTGTACTTTCCTTATTTGCAGGTATATTTGAAAGGTCGGTGTTTTGGCTCCCTCCTGGTTCCCAAAACTCAACCCGATAGGATAGGTTAATGCGGCACAAAGCATTTTTATTAACGGGTTTTATGTCCATATCCTCCAGATTGCACTCAGGAGGATCGCCCAGGGAGACCTGGAGTTTGAAACTGTCTGAAAAAACCAATAGCCTGTCGCTAATGGAAACGGTTTTAATAAAAGGGCAGCGGATAGCCTTTACGCTGTAATCACCTTTTTTATCTATGCTCTTCAACAAAAGAAATAAGGTATACTCGCCGAAAACCAGAAAAGATTTGTCTTCGGCTTTTTCACACCCTATATGGTTCACATTTGCCCTGACTTTAAAGATTTCGTATCCTTCAGGCCTGTACTGAAGGTTTACTGTGTCAGTGATATCATATGCAACGGTTGTTTTGCTTCTGGACACAAAAATCCCCCTGCCTTGTCCCTGCGCTTATTCTATCTATACGCAGAAGGCAGGAGGATTAGTATCTATAAGTACGATCAGATCCTGGCGACACCTGTTTTCCTGGCAGCATCCGCCACTGCGGCGGCAACGGCTGGACCTACACGCTTATCAAAGGGTGCAGGAAGGATATATCCCGGCTCCAGTTCCTCATCGCTGATCAAAGATGCGATGGCTTTTGCTGCCGAAATCTTCATCTCATCGTTTATATCGCTTGCCCGCACATCTAGAGCGCCCCTGAATATACCAGGGAAGGCCAGTACATTATTTATCTGGTTGGGGGAATCCGAACGGCCTGTTCCAACAACCCTGGCTCCGGCAGATAAAGCCTGCTCGGGCATGATCTCTGGTATGGGATTGGACATGGCAAAGATGATGGGATCTTTAGCCATGCTCCTTACCATCTCCTCATCAACTATTCCGGGAGCCGAGAGCCCGATGAAAACATCTGCTCCCTTGATGACATCCCTTAAGGATCCCTTTTTCATTTCAAGATTGGAAATCTCGGCCATCAGTTCTTTTTCAGAATTAAGGTTTTCACGTCCCTTATAGATAGCACCCCTGGTATCGCAAAGAATGACCTTTTTAAGGCCCATGCTCATCAGAAGCCGGGTTACGGCAATACCCGCCGCACCGGAGCCGTTGACCACCACTTCCACATCGTGGATGTCTTTTTTGCAAATCTTCAGTGCATTGAACATGGCAGCCAGGGTGACTATGGCGGTACCGTGCTGATCATCATGAAACACGGGAATATCCAGTTCTTCCTTCAGCCTTCGCTCAATCTCAAAGCAGCGGGGAGCAGATATGTCTTCCAGGTTGATCCCGCCAAAGCTGCCGGCAATCATTTTGATGGTGTTAACAATGGTATCCACATCCTTTGAACGCACGCAGAGCGGAAAGGCGTCCACATTTCCAAAGGATTTGAACAGAACGCATTTGCCTTCCATAACCGGCATGCCCGCTTCCGGGCCGATATCGCCAAGACCCAGCACGGCACTGCCGTCGGTGATGACTGCAACCAGGTTCCAGCGCCTTGTATAGGTGTAAGACTTTAAGACGTCTTTTTGTATCTCCAGACAGGGCTCGGCTACACCCGGGGTATAGGCCAGGGACAGATCCTCCTTGTTGTTTACCGGCGCACGGCAGACCACCTCAATCTTGCCGTTCCATTCCAAATGCTTTTTTAGGGATAGTTCTCCGATTGTCATGGCGTTTCCTCCTGCATATTGGGCTATTTCTGCTGCGGCTAAAAACCGTTTCTATCATAGCATGACCAAATTGTTCTTTCTTGTCTGCCATCATGCCATATATCAATTTATATTATCACAGATGCTTTCTGTTGTCTGTATGATCCTACCAGAAAGCCATGCTCATAGTAGCCATCCCCGGAAACGGGGACTTAGTCAGTTGAATTAATTTCTCCTTTTATGGTCTGCCGCCATGATAGTTACTGAGTTTGGGAGGTAACCATCATGTAAAGACGGTAGCCACCTGACAGGTTATATACCTTGTCAAAGCCCTTCTGCATAAGGATACGGGAAGCCACATATCCCCTCAGTCCAACCTGGCAGAAGACATATACCGGCTTATTTTTGTCCAGTTCATTCAGACGATCCCTGAGGGAGTCGAGGGGGATATTGATGGCGCCTTTTAGAGTTCCTTTCCTGAATTCATATTCTGTTCTCACATCCAGAAGGATGGAACTGGAAGGATCAATCTGATCCACATCGTGCCAGTAAAATGCCTGCATGCTGCCGTTTTGTATATTGGAGGCCACATACCCTGCTATATTGACCGGATCCTTGGCTGAACCAAAAGGAGGGGCATAGGCCAGTTCAAGCTCCACCAGATCCTGAACCTTCATTCTGGTCCGGATGGCTGTGGACAATACATCGCAGCGTTTGTCAACTCCCTGATAACCGGTGATCTGCGCACCAAGAATGACACTGGTCTTTTTATCAAACAAGAGCTTAATGGTCATGGAGGTGGCACCAGGGTAGTAATCAGCATGGGAGGAGCTGTATGTATAGGATTTTTCATAGTCAATTCCCGCAGCCTTAAGGGTCCTTTCATTGCTTCCAGTAACAGCCACGGTCATATCAAAGGCTTTCAGGATGGCTGTTCCCTGGGTACCGTTATAGGTGCTGTCAATGCCGCATATATTGTCTGCAGCAATGCGTCCCTGCTTGTTGGCCGGTGATGCAAGGGGCACAAACACCTTTTCCCCCGTTATAAAATCCACTACCTCCACAGCGTCACCCACGGCGTATATGTAAGGGTCAGAAGTCTGCATACGGGTGTTGGTAACGATGCAGCCCCGTACACCGGTTTCAAGTCCGGCTTCGTTAGCAAGTCTGCTCTCGGGACGAACTCCGACGGCCAGGATAACCATATCTGCATGAATGCTTTCCCTGCTGCTTAAGACCAGCTCATAACCCTCCCGGGACGATCTGATGGCAGTCACGCCTTTTCCGAGATAGAGGGATACTCCCTTGCTCAGAATATGATGATGCACCTCCGCGGCCATATCAGGATCCAGTGGTTGTATCACATGATCAGACAACTCGATGATGGATACATCAAGTCCAAGATTATGAAGATTCTCAGCCATTTCAATGCCGATATATCCGGCGCCGATCACAGCGGCACGACGGGGCTTGTTGCTTTGCACGTACTCCTTGATTCTGTAGGTATCCGGAATGGTGCGGAGGGTAAAAACAGCGTCAAGCCGCGACCCTTCAAAAGGAGGTACTACAGGCTCTGCTCCGGGTGAAAGAATGAGTACGTCATAGCTTTCATGGTACGTTTCTCCTGATATAAGATCCTTAACTGTTACCGCCTTGTTTTGGCGATCTATACTTATAACCTCGCTTTTAATCCTTACATCCACATTGTAACGCTGTGAAAATGATTCAGGAGTCTGGAGAGTGAGTTCCTCCTTATCCCTGATCACATCACCGATGTAGTAGGGAAGACCGCAATTGGCAAAGGAAATATAGTCGCCCTTTTCAAACATGATTATCCGGGCTTTTTCATCCAGCCTTCTCAGTCTGGCCGCGGCCGTAGCGCCTCCTGCGACACCGCCGACAATTAAAACCTTCCTGCTCAATAGAAACACTCCTCTCCATGGATCTATTAAAGATTGCTTTTCATGCATAACCTGTCTTCAGGCATGCCCATTTTCTGTTACCAGCAAACAGGATATGCCTATATTTTAACAATTACATCATACATTGAGAAATCGATATGATCAGTGACTATGGTTACAGACCGGATACCCCCGGTACCTCAAGGCTTTAGCAGCAGAATCTTGCCACGGCTCAAGCTTACAATGCCCTTACTCTCCATATCCTTCAGCAGCCTGCTGACCACTTCCCGTGCGGTTCCAAGGTCGGCTGCAATGGATTCGTGAGTGGCATAGAGGGGGTATGTGCCACCGGCGGTTTTGGATATTAAAAGATCTTTCAAACGATCACTGGTGCGTTTAAAGGTAATGCTCTCCAACAGTCCCAGTACTGAATAAAACTTTGCGGACATAGAGGAAAAGATGAACTTCTGAACCGATTGGGACTCAAAAAACAGCCTTCTGAAGGTTTCTACAGGGATCAGAACCACGGTCGCGTCCTGTTCGGCATGTGCGGAAACAGGGAAGGGAACATCACCGGTTCCCAGAAGGCAGGCCACAGTGAGAACACAGGTCTCTCCTCTGCTGATACGGTACAGAGTGATCTCCTTACCCTCCTCCGACAACTTAAGAATCCTGATGACACCCGACAGGACAAAGATCACTCCGGAGCAATTCTGATTTTCATCCATAATAACCGTACCTGCATCAAACTGGTGCAATCTGGCCGAAGACCGGAGAAGCCCTTCTGAATTCCTTAAATCCCTGACGAAGGGGAAAGCCTTTTTCATATCGGTTAGTGTCTTAGAATCAAGCATACCTTACCACCCGCTGAATTATGATGAGATTCTTCATATGTAGTATAACATATGAAAAGGCCAATCACATCAAAGGCGGGCAGTCCTGAGCAAGCGATTGTAATAGGGTGGAGCCGTATCATGTTCCCAAATGGGCATACAGAAGTCCAACAGGCTTGCCAGCAAAGACAGGCAAAAAAACAACCCGAACCTCAGCAGGTTGGGTTGAGATTCGGGTTGTTATATGGAATTCGGGTCAAATTTATGTTGAACTTATGGTTATTTCAACAGCATATTCTTAAGGTCTTCTTTGGCTCTGAAACCAACAACCTTGGATGTAGCCTTTCCCTCTTTGAAAGCGATGACGGTCGGGATGCTCATGATCCCAAATTGCGAGGCAAGCTCCGGCTCCTCGTCAACATTGATTTTCACTACTTTTGCCTGGTTCTTCAGTTCCCTGCCAAGCTCTTCAATTACCGGGCTGAGCATTCTGCAAGGTCCGCACCAGGGTGCCCAGAAATCTACCAAAACGGGTACATCTGATTTCAATACCTCTGATTCGAAATTGGCTTTCGTAATATCCATGGCTCAAACTCCTTTCATCGAACCTCTCACGATTTATTGATCCTGTCATTAAGATTAATTGTTTTCCTGTTTATAATATAACGTTAGCAGGATTAATTATACAGTAACATAGTCACACTAACAACCAGCAACTGTCCGGAAGCAGAATTATTATTCGGGCAGGTTTGCCGAAGTTCACTATATTACATGATTTATCACGGTGGGAATATGTGGTATAATAGGTACTCCAAAAGGTTTAATAATAAAAGAATAGGACTATAATCAGCTTTATAGTTTAACCTCTTATTATTCTTAGAATATGATAATATCGCCATGTGGAGGATCTGAAGGATGAGAATCAGAAAATTCGCAGCAATTGCTGCACTATTTGTGCTTATTATGATGGCAGGATGCACATCAAAGATGACGCCTGGCAAGGAAGAGGAGACCCAAAATCCCACCGGGACACCTGAGCCTACAGAAACAGGCCAATTACAGTATATTGCTGGATACCAGTTCAGGCAGCCCGAGGCGGGAGATACCATTGCCATATTAAAAACCAGTATGGGGGACATTAAGATACTGCTATTTCCCGATGAAGCTCCCAAAGCAGTGGAAAATTTCGTAACCCATTCTAAAAACGGCTATTATGACAATCTGACCTTCCATAGGGTCATCGACGACTTCATGATTCAGGGCGGGGATCCAAAGGGTGATGGAACCGGTGGAGAGAGCATATGGGGAGAGCCCTTTGAGGATGAGTTCTCTCTGAACATGCTTCACTACAGAGGCGCCCTCAGTATGGCCAATGCAGGAGAAAACACAAACGGAAGCCAGTTCTTCATCGTTCAGAGAAAACAGATTACAGACGGTGAAGTAGATGCTCTCAGGTCTGCTGGTTATCCCGAAGATCTTGTATCTCTGTACAAGGAACATGGCGGTACACCTGGTCTGAATTTTTTGCATAGCGTTTTCGGACAGGTCTACGAGGGTATGGATGTGGTGGACAGGATTGCTGATGTGGAGACTGATGCGGAGGATAAGCCTTTAGAAAATGTAATCATTCATACCATCGAGATACAGGAAGTCCGGTAGAATTATTGACTGTTTGTACCAAGGCCGCCATAAACATTTGAAGAGGTCAAGTGAGGTTAGCATTGAACAGAAAGAGAATTATCATAGCCCTTTTTTCGGTACTGGGTGTAATTCTGATTTGGGATTCGGTTTTTACATGGAATTATGTAAGGAGTATCAATTTAGGAATTGTTCTGCCCGGCTTATTGGGTCTGCTCCTGATATCCATTGTCCTTAAGATGGTGTTAGTGGAAGGCCCCATCATTAAGAGCAGGCGGCTAAGATCCTTGATACGCTGGGCTCTGATAATTTGCATGATATTCTTTATCCTGATAGAAGGTCTGATCATTGCAGATCCATATCTGCACCGGGCTGAATTGGCGGGAAGGGTGGATTACCTGCTTGTTCTGGGATGTGGCATATGGCCTGATGGCAGACCCACCCTTGC
>JAAYTP010000152.1 GCA_012518025.1 Clostridiaceae bacterium | reverse complement strand
ATGATGGCATAGCCGAACTCTAGCTCGATGGGATCAACCTGAAGAAGCGAAACAACATTCTCAGGCTTTCTGATCTCTTCTACCTCCTGCTCCTCTATCTTTTGCTCTTCCTGCTTGGACTCCACAACCTTGCGCTTATCAAGCTGCAGTCCCAGGTAGATCAGAAAACCAGCCACAAGAAGCAGGGACCATTGCCAAAGTACTGGCATCAGGATTATACATGCGCCTGCCCCAATATACATAACCCTGGAACTGTTGAAGATCTGTCTGATCAGATCGCTGCCAAGATCAGTCTCGGCGGCTGCCCTTGTAACTATAACACCTGTCGCAATTGAAATCAGCAGGGAAGGAATCTGATTGACAAGGCCATCGCCAATGGTGAGGATGGTGTAGGTTTCCAATACATCCTCAAAAGTTCTTCCCTGTCTGACCAGGCCCATGATAATACCGCCTATGATGTTGATGGCCGTAGAGATGATACCGAATATGGCGTCATTCTTCACGAACTTGGTGGCACCATCCATGGCACCATAGAAATCGGCCTCCCGCTGCACCCGTTTTCTTCTCTCCTTGGCCTCCATTTCATTGATAAGCCCGGAATTCAAATCGGCATCGATGGCCATTTGTTTACCCGGCATGGCATCCAGGGTAAATCTTGCGGCTACTTCGGAGACTCTTTCTGCGCCCTTGGTGATAACCAGGAACTGGACAATCATGATGATGAGAAAGATGATAAAGCCGACGATCAGGTCATTCCCGCCTACAAACCGTCCAAAGCTTCTTATTACACCGCCTGCCTCCCCCTTGCCCACAATGAGGCGTGTGGAGATTATGTTCAGTGACAGCCTATATAATGTGGTAAACAGCAGCATTGTCGGGAAAGAGGACATGGAAAGTGCATCTGTGGCATAAATGGCGTTGATCAGAATCAGAAGGGAAAGGGTGATGTTTATAACTAGCAGGACGTCCAAAAGAACCGGAGGCATGGGAACAATGATAAAAAGCACTATGAAGACAACAAATATTGCCACCAGCATATTATTATTCTTCATCCTGCTTTCCCTCCAGTACCTTTCAATCTTTTGTAGAACGCCTGTCCGTGTGACAGGATGCGGCGATGACTTTATGTCGAAATTTATATGCTTTTATCCCATATTAGTATTTTATATGAACTGAGTGCTTAATACAATACTTAAACCCGCCACTCAATGGGCTGCCTGTGGATTTTTGCCCTGCAAATTGTAGACAAAGGCCAGCACTTCGGCCACAGCCCTATACAGGTCGGGCGGTATGGCATCGCCTATTTCCACCGAGCTGTATAGAGCCTGGGCAAGAGGTTTGTTTTCCACAATTTCGACCCTGTTTTCCTTTGCAATATCCTTGATCCGCTGTGCCATATAGTCGGCGCCTTTGGCTACCACATAGGGCGCGGGCCTCTTTTCGGGCTCGTACCTGATGGCTACAGCAAAATGGGTCGGGTTGGTTATAACCACGTCGGCCTTCGGAACCTCGCTGAGCATTCGCCTCATGGATATCTCACGCTGTTTCTGTTTTATCCTGGATCGTATTTCCGGATTTCCTTCCAGCTGCTTGTATTCCTCCTTTACCTCCTGCTTAGTCATGCGGATATCCTTCTCGTACTTCCGCCACTGAAAGAAATAGTCCACTGCTGAAACGGCCAGAAGGGCAAAACAGATCTTTATTCCAATGCTAACTGCTGAATCCAGAATGTACACAATGGTCTGCCCCAGTTCCAGCGTCATCAGTTTTGTGAGGTTCAGTAGTTCGGTCTCTATGGATGACCATGCCACCCATCCGATGACCACCACCTTGGCAATGGATTTGGCAAGCTCAAACAGCGACCGGGCAGAAAAAACCCTTTTAAGACCATTCATGGGATTGATGTGAGAAAACTTGGGTTTTATTGGTTCTAAGGTAAACAGGAAGCCTATCTGAAAATAAGACCCCAATACTCCCACCAGTATGGCGATCAGAAAGAACGGGGCAGCCATCTTGGCGATCTGAACAGCCGCAAAGGTAGCAATCCGCATGATCTCAGTGGGATCGGTCAGATTATACGAGGCTGTTTCGGTTAAAAACAGGTTGAAAAGTATCTTGAATTCTTTATAAAGATAATTGCCCACAAGTCTGAAGGAAACGAAGATCATCAGGAGGATCAGGTTTGAGGTCACTTCCCTGCTCTGCATGACCTGACCTTTCTTTCTCAGATCCTGCCTCTTTTTTGGGGTCGCCTTTTCAGTCTTTCCGCTGGTGTCCGCAAAAAGCTGGAGGTTTATGGAGGTCAAACCCCTTGGTTCTGTCTTCTTATTGAGCCGGAAACAGAATATCCTCAAGATTACCCCCCTCATCAAACTACGCCGCCTGCATTTCGCAAGAAATCGTAAATATTTCTGTAAGTGCCTTCCAGAATGAAGTTTACCACGCCTTTGAATGAGGCTATGGTGATCAGAATTATGAT
>JAAYTP010000151.1 GCA_012518025.1 Clostridiaceae bacterium | reverse complement strand
TGATACATCCGCACTGGGTTACTGCCTTTGAGATGGTTCTGTTGATCCTTGAGTTGGAATCCCCAAGCTTTGTCATGCCGTCCAATATGCTTTTGTTCCTGATCAACAGCTCCGAAACGGTATACTGGAAGCTGTCCAATGCGGTATCTTTCATACTTTTCAATCCCATGATCCCTCCTGAATAGTGAAATAATACATTTCGCTTTTAGCACAAATCAGTTCCGCAACGGCCAACTATTATATATCTAACCATCGGCCGACTTTTGCCGTGACGTTGCGGTGCCCCTTCTCTTTGTATAAACATGGTGCACAAGTCAATTATATTAATTGGGAAAAGCATTTGTCAACGCACTTGACTCCAAAATTTCCATATGGTATGATTCACCTGAAAAATTGATGCTTTTGCCTTATCAAGAGTGGTGGAGGGATTGGGCCCGATGAAACCCGGCAACCGGCCTTTATGGCAATGGTGCCAATTCCCGCAGAATGGCAGCATTCTGAGAGATGAGGGGCTTAGGGAAGTCTCTTCATTGGAAGGGATTTTTTTGTTCAACCATGGCATGCATGCTATGGTCAGGCCTATCCCGGCTCCAGCCATACACCCGAAACAAGAAAGGAGCGGTAAAAATGCCTTCAAGAACACTTTTTACATCAGAGTCGGTCACTGAGGGGCATCCGGACAAGATATGCGATAAGATTTCAGATGCGATTCTGGATGCCATCATAGCGCGGGATCCCGATGCCCGTGTGGCTTGTGAAACCGCGGTGACCACTGGTTTGGTACTGGTCATGGGAGAGATCACTACCGAATGTTATGTGGATATCCCGCGAATAGTAAGAGAGACCATTCGGGAGATAGGCTATGATCGTGCCAAATATGGTTTCGATTGCGATACCTGTGCGGTGCTGACTTCCATTGACGAGCAATCGCCCGATATAGCCATGGGCGTTAATGAAGCCTTTGAGGCCAGGAACCATGCCGCAGCGGACGTAGCTTCCGGTACCATAGGCGCAGGTGACCAGGGAATGATGTTCGGTTTTGCCTGCAATGAAACACCCGAACTCATGCCCATGCCAGTATCCCTTGCCCACAAGCTGACACAGCAGCTTACTGCAGTTCGCAGAAACGGAACTTTGGACTACCTCAGGCCTGATGGAAAAAGCCAGGTGACTGTTGAATATGAGGACGGAAGACCCATCAGGGTGGATACCATTGTTGTTTCAGCCCAGCATGGACAGGAGACAGAATACAAACAACTCCAAAAGGATATTATGGAATATGTTATCCGTCCTGTTATTCCTCAGCATCTTTTGGACGACAGAACCCGATACTATATCAACCCTACAGGCAGGTTCGTTGTCGGAGGTCCTCAGGGGGATTCAGGACTGACAGGCAGAAAGATCATTGTGGATACCTACGGCGGCATGGGCAGGCACGGGGGAGGCGCCTTCTCAGGCAAGGATCCCACAAAGGTTGACCGTTCGGCAGCATATGCGGCCAGATATGCGGCTAAGAATATTGTTGCGTCAGGAATTGCCGACCGCTGTGAGGTTCAGCTTGCCTATGCCATCGGCGTGGCCCAGCCGGTTTCCATCCTGGTGGATACCTTTGGAACAGCCCGTATTCCAGAGGAAAGGATTGCCGATATCATCAGGAAGAATTTTGATCTTACCCCTTCGGGCATCATACGGATGCTGGATCTTAGAAGACCCATTTATAAGAAGACAGCTGCCTACGGGCATTTCGGCAGGGAGGATGAGGATTTTACCTGGGAGAAAACCGATAAGGCAGAGCTTTTGAAAAAGGAAGCAGGCCTGGGCGTTTGAAATAAAGCCTGCCTGTATGAACTTGGGGTTACCTTGTAAGATAAAAAAAGAGAGGCTGCACAAAAGTGTCGGCAGCCTCTCTTTTTTATGCTATGCAAATGGGTTCTCTGTTTTGTAGAGCATACCCTTGGGCTGGTTATAGGATATATCCTCAATGCCCAGATATTTGAAGATGGAAAAGAGTGCCTTGCCGCAATGCGCAAAGGCTACTGCTCCGTGGTGGGGGAACCTCTTTTCTATCAAAACATGTCTGTAGAACCTTCCCATTTCAGGAATGGCAAAGACCCCGATACCGCCAAAGGATTTTGTTGGAACAGGCAGGATCTCTCCCTGGGCGATGTATGCGTGGAGACTGGTATCAGCTGCGCTCTGCAGTCTGAAGAACGTGATGTCACCGGGTGCAATGTCCCCCTCCAGAGTGCCCCGTGTAAAGTTGGGGTCTCCTGTTTCAAGCAATCTGTGCTGGATCAACTGGTATTTGATGGCGCATCCTTTATTCAGCTTGCATATGGGTGTGTTTCCGCAGTGAAAGCCCATGAAGGTGTCGGTAAGCTTGTAGGGATACCGGTCTTTTATACTTTCCATATACAGATCCTCAGGTACCGAGTTGTTTATATCAAGCAGGGTGACAGCATCACCAGTCACACAGGCACCAATATACTCACTGAGGGCACCATAAATATCTACCTCACAGGCTACCGGAATACCTCTTGATGCAAGACGGCTGTTGACATAGCATGGCTCAAACCCAAATTGTTCGGGGAACGCAGGCCAGCATTTATTGGCAAAGACAAAATAGCGGCTTGCCCCTATATTTGCTTCAGCCCAGTCAAGAAGGGTCAACTCATACTGAGCCATCCTTTCAAGCATGTCGGGATATGTATTTCCTGTACCCAGTTCCTCCGCCATGTCTTTTACCACATCCGCTATTCTGGGATCATCTTTATGAGCCCTGTATGAGATGAGAAGGTCCAGTTCTGAGTTCTCCTGGATCTCGATACCCAGGTCATAAAGAGCCTTTATGGGTGCATTACAGGCGAAAAAGTCGTAAGGCCTCGGCCCGAAGGTAAAAATTTTCAGGTGTTTAAGCCCGATGAGAGTTCTTGCGACCGGAATGAAATCAAGGATCAGCCCGGCGCCCTCTTCTGCAGTAACAACCGGATATTCCGGAATGAATGCGCGCAGCTTGCGCAGTCCCAGATTGTAGGAGCAGTTGAGCATGCCGCAATAGGCATCGCCCCTGCCATGAATGAGATCATCGCTGTGCTCCTCGGCTGATGCAATATACATCACCGGACCGTCAAAATACTTTGCGATAAGGGTTTCCGGCGTCTCGGGACCAAAATTGCCCAGCAGCACAACCAATGCGTTACACCCTGCCGCTTTTGCCTCATCAACGGCTTTGAGCATGTCCTTTTCATTCTCGACAGTTGTTGGAATCTCGATGATGGAGCCGCCTGCCCTTCCAAAGGCTGATACCATTCTTTCCCTGCGTTTCTCTGAAAGGGAGATAACGAAACAGTCACGGCTGACAGCTATGATGCCCAGTTTTACTTCCGGAATATTTTTCATGCTGTTTTCCTCCTTAATACGAAATGTAAAAGAGTGAACCATATACATCATAACATGGCATAAAACGTCCTGTCAGCAATAACCATAAAAGTACGGCCATTATAGAATAAAAAATGGCAAAGTCCGTGCTTCATCACGCTTTGCCCGGAACTATAAGGATTAACAGTCGTATCAGCTGATGATATCCACTATGAAAACTGTGGGGTTCTTCTGAAGATCCAGCACATATGGATCGAGAACAGGGGGGCCGTTTTTTCTTGTGATAACTGAAACAATGGGTCTCATGGACGGAAGGCCCCTTCTTGAGGAAAGCACCCTTGCAACTTCACCGGTGTTGAGCATCACAATGAGATTCTCAGGATATATGGCAATATTGCTTATAAAGGTCTGAAGTATGTGGGGGTCGAAGAACTGCTGAGTCTGGGCCATGAGGTATTCTGCAGCCTCATGGGGCATGTAGCGTTTGCGGTAAACACGGTTGGCAGTGAGGGCATCATAAACATCGGCTATGCTGATGATACGTGCCATACGGTCAATATCAAAATCCTTAAGGCCAATGGGATATCCCGAGCCATTCCACTTTTCATGATGCTGACATATGATCTTGGGTATTCTTGCAGAAAGCTCGGGTGTCTGTTCTGTTATTTCCATTCCGTAAATGGAATGGTTTTTCATGATGAAATATTCTTCATCTGTTAGTTTACCGGGTTTGTTGAGTATCTCCAGGGGTATCCTGCATTTTCCAATATCATGGAGGATGGCTGCCAATGCCAAATCCCTTATCTCATCGAGGGGCATGTTGAGAGCCTTGGCTGCAATAACCGAATATATGCAGACATCTACCGAATGAAGGAAAGTATAGTTATCAATATCCCGGATACCGGTGAGAGCCATGAACACGGTATCATCGTTCAGAATCTGGCGCACAAGTTCATAAACGGTTTCTCTAAGGGTCTCAATGTCAAGGGGCTTATCCAGCCGGGCGCTTTCCATGACCGATTTGATATTGCAGAAAACATCCTCGTAGATAACCTCCTCATCTATCAGCTTCAGGGGAACCAGTTCTTCCTCTACAAAGACATGATCGACATTATAGGCTGAGAGCCGCTGTATGTACCGGGGCTTTATAACAAATCCCTTAAGCAGTAAAACCCGTCCGTCATCCGTGAATACATCCCTGGCAAGCCGCATCCCGGGTTTCAGGCAAGAAATCGGTTTTTTCAGCATAAGAGTCCTCCAATGGCAGGCGTGTCCTGTTATATAACATTTATTTACCACCAAGCATATTATATTAAAAAGAATTTATTAATAAAAATCAATATTTGTCAAGCTTGGTCGAAATGCGGAGGTTGATAAGGTGGTTCTGGCAATTGTATTACTGTCCATATTTGCATTTTACGGCATATT
>JAAYTP010000026.1 GCA_012518025.1 Clostridiaceae bacterium | reverse complement strand
GGGAAGAGCCGGGTAAATAAATAATCCGAGAATGAAAGGTCAGGTATCATACATGAAGGTTTGTAAGTTTGGTGGAACATCAATGGCCAATGCAGAACAGATCCGTAAGGTCTGTTCAATCATAACCTCCGACCCGGAGAGGCGCGTAGTAGTTGTTTCAGCTCCGGGAAAGCGTTCTGATTCAGATATCAAAATCACCGATATGCTCATTGATTGCACCGAGAAATTTCTTCAGGGTGAGGATTACGAAAAGGTTCTCGTAAACATTGTTTCCCGGTTCGGAGAGATCGCTGAAAACCTTGGTCTTGGGAAACAGATAATTATTGATATAGAGAATAACCTTAGAACAAGGCTTCAAATGGGATATGATTCCGATGAAAAACTTATGGACAGGATGAAGGCAGCCGGTGAAGACAATGCGGCAAGGCTTGTTGCATCCTATTTAAAGTCAATAGGGCATCAGGCGCAATATCTGAATCCCAAAGATGCCGGCCTTTTCCTCAGCGACGAGTACGGAAATGCCAGGGTACTGCCCCAGTCCATAAAGAATCTGCAGAGAATAAAGTCCATGAAGGGTATCATTATATTTCCGGGCTTTTTCGGGTATTCCCTCTCGGGTGAGGTGGTCACATTCCCAAGGGGAGGTTCGGATATTACAGGTTCTATTTTAGCTGCAGCATTGGAAGTGGATGTCTATGAAAACTTCACAGATGTAAACTCGGTATTTGCCGCCAGCCCTAAGCTCATCGAAAATCCCAAGCCCATATCGATTCTGACCTACAGGGAGATGCGTGAGCTTGCCTATGCCGGGTTCTCGGTGCTTCATGAAGAAACCCTGGAGCCTGTTTATCAAAAGAGAATACCGGTGAATATTAAGAATACCAATAATCCCGAAGCTCCCGGTACACTGATAACTCCAACAAGGGATGATTCCGCATCTCCTCTGGCTGGTATAGCCGGAGGAAAGGGCTTTTGCAGCATCAATATTCACAAATACATGATGAACAGGGAAGTAGGGTTTGGCCGTAAGGTTCTCCAGATCCTCGAAGAAGAATTTGTTCCCTTTGAGCACATGCCTTCGGGTATAGACGATATTTCCATCATCATCCGAAAGCAATACATGGACGATGAGAAAAAAAGCCGGATCATGGAAAAGATCGCTAAGGATCTCCGGGTAGACAGCGTGAATATAGAATATGATCTGGGACTGGTGATGGTAGTAGGCGAGGGTATGATGCATACCGTAGGTATTGCTTCGAGGGTCACAAAGGCTCTGGCCAGGAATGGCATCAATATTAGGATGATAAACCAGGGATCTTCTGAGGTCAGCATAATGTTTGGTGTATCCGAGAATGATGTTGATAAGGCCATTATTTCTATATATGATGAGTTTTTCAGATAACACATGAAATATCGGCGCCAGAACCTATGGCGCCCATATATTAATAATATCCGGCAGCCTCCAGGGCTGCCCCAGAGGAGTTGAGACTATGATTCTGGTATTAAAGCCCGGATCAACAGAAGAGCAGAGAAGAGAACTGATCAGAGAAATTGAAAACCTTGGACTGAAAGTACATGTTTCAGTCGGCGAGGAAACCACCATCATAGGTCTGGTGGGCGATGTATCAAGAATTAATCCATACGCCCTTTCTTCCCATGAGATCGTGGCCAATACCCTGAGGGTCAGAGAACCCTTTAAAAAGGCAAATCGCATGTTCAAGCCTGAGGACACGATGATTGAGGTACAGGGCAGAAAGATTGGGGCGGGTCATTTTGTGCTGATTTCCGGTCCATGCTCTGTGGAAAGCGAGGAACAGATAGTAAGCATAGCCCATGACCTGAAGAAGTCAGGTGCTACATTTCTAAGAGGTGGTGCCTACAAGCCGCGCACTTCTCCCTACAGCTTCCAGGGACTTGGGCTTGAAGGACTGGAATTGTTGAAAACAGCCGGAAAGGAAGCCGGGCTTCCCATAGTTTCTGAACTTATGTCCACAGAAGTACTTGATCGCTTTGTGGAAGACGTGGATATTATCCAGGTGGGTGCAAGAAACATGCAGAATTTCGTCATGCTTCGTGAGCTTGGCAGGACGAAGAAACCAATTCTTCTTAAGCGAGGTCTTTCGGCTACCCTCGAGGAATGGCTGATGTCTGCGGAATATATCATGAGTGAAGGAAATGAACAGGTCATATTATGCGAACGAGGGATTCGCACCTTTGAGACCTATACCAGAAACACCCTTGATCTGAGCGCAGTGCCGGCAATCAAGCGGCTGAGCCATTTACCCATCATTGTGGATCCCAGCCACGGTACTGGTAAATCCTGGATGGTGTCGTCCATGTGTAAAGCAGCCCTTGTTTCAGGTGCTGACGGGCTGATCATTGAGGTTCATAACAATCCCAGGAGTGCTCTTAGCGATGGGGAGCAATCCCTGACACCAGATGATTATGCCGGCCTTGTTCCCGACTTGAGAAAACTTGCCGAGTTTGAAGGGCTTAGAATCGAATTTTAGCCGGGAAACAGAATATAGTGGGAGGGATTTCATGGTTCGGGTCAGGGTTAATATCCCTTCAAAAGCCTACCAAATTGAGATAGAAACCGGACTTTTTAAAAAATTGCCCCGATTGTTCAAAAGTCGCTACCAGGGTAGTCGTATGGCCCTTATCAGTGATGACAGGGTATTCTCACTGTACGGTAAATCCTTTATCCAGGAGCTTGAACAACAGGGTTTTGAGACGGTTACCTTTGTATTTCCGGAGGGTGAGAAGTATAAGAATCTGGAGAGCCTGAAAAGCATTTATCAGGTTCTGGCAGATGCATCCTTTACCCGCAGCGATTATGTGGTGGCTCTTGGAGGCGGTGTTACAGGTGATATGGCAGGGCTTGCCGCTGCAACTTTTTTGCGGGGTCTGGGCTTCATCCAGATACCTACGTCGCTATTGGCAATGGTGGACAGCAGCATAGGCGGCAAGGTTGCAGTTGATATGGAACAGGGAAAGAATCTTATCGGCGCATTTTATCAGCCGGACGCGGTTTATACGGACCCGGGTATTCTGACTACTCTGAATGACAGGCTTTTTTCTGATGGCATGGCAGAGCTCATCAAACACGGCCTGATACGCGATAAAGACCTATGCCAGAGACTTGAGGCATTGGGAAGCCGCTCACGGATAACAGAGCATCTTGATGAGATCATAAGTGCAAGCTGCCGGATTAAGGGTGCCGTTGTTGAACAGGATGAGCAGGATACTGGTATCAGACAGATCCTGAATTTCGGTCATACTATTGGCCACGCCATTGAGAAGGTGCAGCAATACAACGGGCTGACACATGGTGAGGCTGTTTCGGTTGGCATGGTACATATCACCCGCATCACAGAAAGGCTTGGTTTGACAAAAGAGGGGACTTCACAGCGGCTTGTGGGAATGCTTAAGTCCTTTAATCTTCCGGTTACCATGCCCCAGTTAAGCATCGAGGATTTGGTTCGTGCCATCAGGATAGATAAGAAATCCCGCTCAGGGATCATAACCATTGCTTATTTGCGTGAAATCGGCGATTGCGGTTTAATAAAATGGAGTTTTGAGGAATTGGAGGAGCATTTGTTTGCCCAGCTTGAGAATTGAACCTAAAAAATTAGCAGGCAGGATTTTCATCCAGCCGTCAAAAAGCATGGCTCATCGTTTGATCATTTGTGCTCTTCTGGCTCAGGGTACCAGCCAGATAGACAATGTTGTGCTTTCAGACGACCTGAAGGCTACCCT
>JAAYTP010000002.1 GCA_012518025.1 Clostridiaceae bacterium | reverse complement strand
GGTAGAGCGTGGCAATTTTAGAGATTGCTTCGTCGCTGCGCTCCTCGCAATGACAGGAAAAAAGCGCTCCTCGGAATGACAGGAAAAAAACGCTCCTCGAAATGACTGAGAAAAAGGCCCCTCACAATGATACAGAAAGGCTACCTGCAGAGGCATACTGGCATGTCATTGCGAGCGGAGCGAAGAGGAGCGCGGCAATCTCTACATGAGCGGCAAAGAAGAGATTGCTTCGTCGCTCCGCTCCTCGCAATGACAGAAGAAAAATGCTCCTCGCAATGACAGAAGAAAAATGCTCCTCGCAATGACAGAAGAAAAATGCTCCTCGCAATGACAGAAGAAAAATGCTTCTCGCAATGACAGAAGGAAAATGCTCCTCGCAAACGGCATAAGGAAAGCGTTCCCTCGCAAACGGCATAAGGAAAGCGTTCCCTCGCAATGACAGGGAATAATTTACGTTACAAGTTCCCGCAGCTCCCTGCTAAGATTCTCGATGTTCTCCATGGCTTCATGTATCAGTATGATATTATTGTTCTGATCCTCCAATGTGGCAAGCACCTCCTGGGTGGAAGCTGCATTTTCTTCTGAAATGCTGGCCACATTTTCGATTTGCTTCTGGATGTCTATAAATGTTTCGGTTATCTTATTAGTACCATCAAGACATCCCAGCAGCTTACTATTGGTATCCTCCACAGATGCCTTCATCCTGTCGAAGAAGGATGTGATACTTTCAAGGATTATATTGCCCTCACGAACAGCCTCATCGCCTTTATAGACCTTATTGAGGGTATCCTTTGAACGGTCAGTCAACTCCTGAATGATGTGGTTTATATTATCAGCAGTCATCTTGCTCTGTTCCGCAAGCTTTCTTATTTCATCAGCCACCACAGCAAATCCCTTGCCCTGTTCCCCAGCCCGTGCTGCTTCAATAGCAGCATTGAGAGCCAGCATATTGGTTTGCTCGGCTATTCCCAATATCTCTTCCAGCGCCAGGTTGACTCTTTCCATGCTTTGGTTGAGCTCGTTAACCGTTTCTTTAGCCGATCCCACAGCACCGCTGATAACCTTGTTATGTTCTACCATCTCGGAGATCTTACCGGTACCCTCCTCGATGGTTTCTGACATTTCTTTTGATTTCTCGGCTATTGAACCAGATATGATCTGGGTCTGGTTGACCAGATCCATGGAGTTGTTCATGGCCTCATTGGTTTTATAAATGCTAGAGGCCTCTTCCTGAATTGCTTTTGACATCTCGTTCATAGATATGAAGATGCCGCTGCTGGATTCTTTTGTTGAGCTGATGGTTTTATTAACGGTCTCGATATGGGTATTCAGATCCTGGGAGCCCTCCTCTACCTGGGCAAGAACGTTTTGAAGCCTGGCCAGAAGGTCGCTTGCCTTTTCTGTTTCGGCAGATGCATCCTTAACAAGATCACCTGCCCATCGGGTTAAGAAATACAGAACCACTGTCGCTCCGTTATACGCCAGGATCACCTTGATAAACTCAACAAATGGAACAGCCGATCCCATAAAGTTCTCCCCGGAAAATATGTATACAGTAATGAGCAGGACATTGCTTATTATGCCAAACACCAGTATGAGGCGATCGTTAAAGTATAGTGCCACCATGGTGATGGACGCATAGACGATATAATGGTTCCCCAGATCAAACCCTGAGATCAGGAAGTATACCATCATGGCGATAAGCGGAATAAGACCGAACAGCAGGGATTTGATAAACCGATTGAATCTCAAAAAATAAAGACCTGTTGCCAAAACACCTACTGCCAAGGATTTACCCATATCGCCAAGCCCAGCAACAAAGCCCTGGCTAGCGATGGCCAGCACTACGAAAATAATGACAACACCCCAGGTAGCAAACAAGTTTACTGTATCTACACGTCTCAAGTCATATTTTGAATGGTTGCTCATCCCCTTGGATTTTTCCATACGAACACCCCCAGGCACATCATATGTTATATAATTGAACAACAATAACATTTTACCACATTAATCCTGCCTAAAACATATGTATGTATATATGCATTATTCTGCCAGCAGCTGTGGGTATGGCTTGTCACACTTGTCCAATTTATCGAATAGACTATAACAGGGAAGGATTCATCTGAATGACTTCCCGCAAGGAGGCGCCTCTCCTCCTTTATGCCGGGTGCCGGACTTAGCAATTAAGTCCGGCATTTTGCTTTTTTTAAAAAAATACTTGACCTTGGTACAGAGGTTATTGTATTATTGTATTAAGCTCTTAATACAATAATACAAAGGGGTGATAACATGCCCTGGGATCTGAAGCCAGACAGACCCATCTATACTCAACTGGTAGAACACATTGAACTGATGATACTTTCCGGAGTCTATCCTCCGGGCACGAAGCTGCCGTCGGTGCGTGATTTGGCTAAGGAAGCCTCAGTCAATCCCAATACCATGCAACGGGCGCTATCAAAGCTGGAGGAAGATGGACTCATCATCACTCACCGCACCAGCGGTCGATCAATAACGGAGGATTCGGGAATGATAAAAAAAGCCAAAACCAGGATAGCACAGGAACAGGTATTGGAGTTCCTGGAAAAAATGCAGAAGCTGGGATTCGATCAAAAAGAGATTCTGTCCATCATAACCGGTATGATTGAGGAGGTGAGGAGATGACCCCTGTTTTGGAATGTAATGGGCTGACAAAAGCCTTCGGTCGTAAAAAAGCGCTTTCAGACGTAAGTCTTAAGATTGATCATGGCCAGATTGTAGGGCTTCTTGGTCCCAACGGCAGTGGCAAGACTACTCTCATCAAGCTTGCCAACGCCCTTCTGACACCATCTGCGGGAGAAATACGGATAGCCGGCATGACGCCCGGCCTCAGCACAAAAAAGATCATATCCTACCTTCCCGAAAGGAATTATTTGAACGATTGGATGCGTGTCCAAGATATTATTGGCTTGTTCAGTGACTTCTATGAAGATTTCAAGCCCGAGAAGGCCTACGATATGCTTAAAAGGCTTAATATCAGCGCAAACGACAGGCTCAAGACCCTGTCAAAAGGCACAAAAGAGAAGGTTCAACTAGTTCTTGTCATGAGCAGGGAAGCAGAGCTCTATCTTCTGGATGAACCAATTGGAGGCGTGGATCCGGCAGCTCGGGATTATATACTGGAAACCATCATCAGCAACTATAATCCGGAAGCCACTGTCATCATCTCCACTCATCTGATTTCAGATATCGAGAGGGTTCTGGACTACGTGGTTTTCATCAATGAGGGTCGTGTGGTACTGTCCTCCTCTGTAGAGGATATCAGGGAGCAGGGGAAATCGGTCGATGGATTGTTCAGGGAGGTGTTCAGATGTTAACAAGATTGATAAAGTATGAGCTGAAAGCGACAGGCAGGGTCCTATTGCCTCTCTACGCTGTTCTGCTGGTTTTTGCGGCTATCAGCAAGCTTATCTTCGCCTTTTCTGACAATAGCTACAGCGTTCCGGCTGTTATCAGCACAATGATATATATCATGATTTTGATAGGTATGTTTGTCATGACCTTTGTGGTCATGATCCAGCGTTTTTACAAAAACCTGTTGTCCGATGAAGGCTATCTGATGTTTACCCTGCCGACCATGACATGGAAACATATTACAAGTAAACTTTTGGTGTCTACGATATGGAACATCGGAAGCTCTCTGGCAGCAATTCTTTCCATCGTCATCCTTGCCTTTGATGAGATATTCTTTACTGGCTTACTGCCGAAATTCTTCAGGTTGCTGGGTGAGTTTTTCAACAGCTTTGGCTTAAACTCCGGCCTCATCATATTGGAATTCATCCTCGCCGGCATAATCTGCATGGCTTCAGGGATGCTTATTATCTATGCATCCATTGCATTGGGGCATCTGTTCAACCAACACAGGGTTCTGGCCTCCCTTGGAGCCTTCCTTGCTCTGAGTACTGTTTCACAGATACTGTTTTTCTGTGTGACCTCCCTACCCGGACTTGACTCTCTGTCAGAATATGTAGATTCGCTTGATAATCTTCAGGCTTCAGCCTTCATGTTCCATTGGGTAATGTGGTTCATCATAATTTTCTTCGGTCTCTTGTCGGCAGGCTACTTCTTCATCACCAACTACATCCTGAATAAGAGACTGAATCTTGAATAGGCCCTGAAATCGGTGGCATTTAAGACTAGTAAAAAGAGACCTGCAACAGGTCTCTTTCTTTTTTTTATTCTATCCCGTGCCCTGCAGCTTTCCTGAGGAACCTGGGATAGCCCTTTCCGTCCCACTTGTTAATCTTCTCTGCATAGTCCTCGTAAATTTGGTTGGCTTTTTCCCTGTCCATCTCGCCCCTTTCAACCAGGTCATCCAAATAGTCCTTGCAATCCTTGATCAGCCTAGCCCGTTTTTCTTCAAGGGTAAGCTTGTTAAACTTTTTTATCTCTGTAATGCCTGTGTCAATTCTCTTGATAATGGCATCAGCTTTCTTCTTAGAAATCTTGCCCTCCTTTAAAAGCCTGTTGATCTCGTTCTTCCTGTTTTCCAGGACGGTTATGGGATCTTTTACAAACTCTTCGTATACTTTTTTCCTGTACTCCTTCCCCTTTTTCTTTTTGGGAGCTTCCTTTTCAGGATCCCTCTTCTCAGGTGCTCCCTTTTCCATCCCAGGTTTCTCCTCCGGCTCCTTCTTCTCAGGTTTTTCCTCATCGCGGCCTTTCCATTCCCTATGCACCACATCTTCGTTAACCTGATATGAAACTGCATAAGCAGGCAATGCAGTCAATAAGCCGAAAATAGCAACTGCAGCGATAATTTTTTTCATTCCCAATCAATCACCTCCCAAAAATATTTTTCCCGATTTCAAGCGAGTCATGGGTGACAATATTTAATAATTGATGTATACAAAATACATTATGAGAGGAAAATCCCGAGAATCAGATGCAAATTTTGATCTAAAAAAATCTGCACATCAGTTGTTAATCCTGATCCGTGGTGCTATATTAATAAAGGTAAAAACACTGCTTGAGGCTTAAATAGAAGAAGAACACAAAGCCTATATGATAACTTCTTCTTGATTCAATCCTTCCATAAGTGTTAAAGTTATATGCGGGGTGATACAAATGAAAGACACATATAAGATTTCGGTAGCAGGCTTAGAAAGGGAATTGCCGCTTTGCAGCATCAGTGAGGATCTCAAGATAGCGGCTTTTGTTATTCTTGGCGATGTGGAATTAACCTCTGCCTGTGCATCGGAACTGATAAAAAAAATTCCTGAACATGATTTAATGATAACTGCCGAGGCCAAGGGAATCCCGCTGATTCATGAAATGGCACGTCAAATGGGCGTCAATAAATATCTGGTGGCAAGGAAGGCCGAGAAGCTCTATATGCAGGAGCCCATCAATGTGGAAGTACAGTCCATTACCACCGCCAGGAAACAAACCCTCTATATTGATAGAAATGATGCCACACTATTGAGAGGCAAACGGGTTGTCATCATTGACGATGTTATCAGCACAGGGGAGTCAATCTTTGCGGTGGAAAAGCTTGTTAAAATGTCGGGCGGGACTGTGGTCGGGAAAGCAGCCATACTGGCAGAAGGCGACGCAAAATTCAGAGAAGACATCATCTATCTTGAGTACCTCCCCCTTTTCAACAGGGAGGGTGAGGTAATCGAGGATTAATATGATGGGAATACTCTCATGCTGTATTGATCAGAAAGGTGAACAAAAGGCTATGAATCATCATAGCCTTTTATGATATGAAAATTACCTCCGGATTTGAATGGTTTGAACATGAACCATTTCTCTCTAACATTTCAGTCTTTGGGGGGGCAAAGACGTCTGGGTTTATATTGGATATCAACCGGAGAATACATAAACCCTCATCCCATATTATATCTTTTTGGCAAAAGCAATCAAGTGATATTGGTCATATTTATAAGTGCATTTTGCACTGTTTTATGCCGTTTTCAGCCATTATCTTCATGGCTTGGAACTTTTCAGTGGAATTGAAGCATGAACCATAAATCCATTGCCGTCCTCAAAGCTGTTGAAACTAACAAAGCCTCCCAGTCTCTCTGTTCGTTCTTCCATACCCCTGAGACCATTGCCTTTTATAATACTTTTGCATCCTTTTCCGTTATCAACGATATAAACGTGCAATAATCTATTTCTTTCCTTTATCGATACGGTTATCTGATCGGCTTTTCCATGTTTAATAGCATTGGTGGTTGCTTCCTGGCATATTCTGTATATGGTCTTTTCCTGTTCATCGCTGAGCTCTCCAGCCCATTTTGAACGGATCACTTCAAGCCTTACACCGATTTCCGAGAAACGATCTGCCATTTCATCAAGCTGGGACCACAGGAGAGACTGATCTTCCCCTGACTCGGTATGGGCTGCAATTTCATCGATACCCCTGTCTATATCGCTTACAACCTGCCTGAGCCTCATTAAGGCCTTTTCAGGCTGCTTATCCAAAATCAGCCGGTTACTTTCCAATGTATGAAGAGCAAGGTTGAGGGAGTGCCCCATGACATCATGAATCTCTTTTGCAAGGCTGTTTCTTTCCTCAATGGTGGCCAATTGGCTTATTTGATCCTGGAGCATTTTTATGCTGTTATTCATCATCACAAGCTTTTCGTTCTTTTCCTTCAGGTTTTTAATGGCAGCCTTCAACTCTGTATCATCATGTATAAGGCATATGAGGCTTGGTCTGCGTTGCAGCAATGTATTGGCAGGACGCATTGAAATAGTGTATACTCCATAGTTATGCTCCACTTCCAACACCCTTTCCTCCTGCCAGGGTTCCCTGAAATTCTGTGCCTCCATGTAGCAGGCATCATAAATGGCATCAAATGTGTCCTGACTCAGCCTGGTACATTCCGGATTCATATAAGCCTTGTTTCCCTTGTTGTCCATGATAAATACGGGCTCACTATAAAGCTCCAGGCTCCTTTTTACCCCCAGTGACATGGTGATGAGCATTCCCAGCTTGGCCGATCCAAAAAACAACAGACTGAAAAGTGCTAATGCCATTATTGGTCCGATGACGGCCAGATAGGCAGGCCGATGGAAGGAAACCAAAATTTTTAGAGTGAAGGACGCCAGAGCCGCTGCCACCATGAATACCTCAAAGGTCGATATTTTCATCCTTTTGGCTACGGTCACCGCAAGTACGATGCATCCGGAAATCCGAACCATGTACTCGAATCCGGAATTTAACTTGTATAAGAGACCGGGTTTCAAAATACCGGAAGCCTGTTCAAGGAAAAGGGACTTTTCTGAGAGGAAGCCCACAACCAGGCAGATGACCGGAAGCAGGTACAAGGACATCAGAAGAAAACGGTTCAATCTCTTCTTTCTCAGAAGAACCAGCCCAAAGCACAGCAGGGAGACCGAACTAAGGATACCACCCGCTGATGATAAAATGGTAAAAATGTGTTGGTACTCTGTCCCTTGGGCGAGTAAGGTGAAAAAATCAAGCGCCAGTGAAATGATCGTAAAAACGTGAACAATTATGAAGTATCTCACCAATGCAGTCTTGATGGAGGAATGGTATATGTAGGCCAGATAGGCCGATAAAGTCGCTATACTGACAATATTGACCAGAATGCTTAATGTCGTAATGCCACCCCCCTTTTGTTCTTACTGTGATGGCGATCCAGACTAATCCAGGTTCAGATAATATTATGCTTTAGCGCAAACATGACCAGTTGCGCCCTGTTTCCCGTTCCGGTAATCTCCAGAAGCCGTGTAACCTTGTTCTTTACCGTCCCATTGGCATATCCAAAGATTTCAGCAATATCGCTGTTGTTCTTTCCTTCGCTGATGCATTTAATAATCTCAATATCTTCTTGCTTGAGGGCATCCAGTATTTGATTGCGCTTTCTTTCGGCTCCGCCCCTCTTACAGGCTGATTCCAGAAGACCCTTGATCTCACCGCTCATGACGTCATAACCCCAATGGACACACTGAATCAACACTTTCAGGCGATCCGGAGGGGTATCCTTCATCAAATAGGCATCCGCACCGTTCATAAAGGCCTTGAGAATGTAATCTATCTCCTCCAGGGAGGTTAGGATAATAACCTTGATGTTCGGATCAAAACCCTTTATCCTCGGAATGGAATCAATCCCATCCAGCACCGGCATTTTTATATCCATTAAAACAACATCCGGTCTTGTCTCTTTGCACATTTCACAGGCCTTAAGGCCATCATGAGCTACCCCAACAACTTCAAAACCTTCGAAGCTTTCCAGGACAATTTTCAGGCTGTCGGTTAAAAGAGTGTGATCATCTGTTATCAATACACGTATCATAACCCAGGCCTCCTGTTCTGTGTGCTTTATTCCATATCCCCAGGATTTTCACCTACCACAGGTTCAAGGTTCAGTTTCTTTATAGTAGCCCGTATTTCCTCAATAACGCTCCGAGTAAATTCCAGCAGCTGATCGTTCATCTTTCTGATCTTCTCATGAAAATCAGGTCCGGGAGTCATCTCGGATTCAAGTTGGGCTACATCCCGGCGAACCCTGCTGATATAGGCATTAGCAGTAGAATTTACCTTGTCAAGAATTCTGGCTCTTTCCTTTTCCATGGCAAGTTGCCCTATGGTCTTTGCAACCTGCTTCCTCCTTTCGAAGGCCAGCTCCAGTTGTCTGTTCTTCCGGGATAATTCCAATTGAAGATCAACCATTTTAGATACATCCCGCAGAGTGATGAGCCTGCCAAATACCTTCCCCCCTATCTGAAGGGTTGAAACCTTGTATTGGAGATGAACAGGGCTTTCATCCTCTATAGTGATCCGTCCTTCTGGAAGGGTCTGGGTGTCATTTAATGCGCCTGCCTCCATGAGTTTAGCCTGTATATCCGTAAGTCTGGCGGATAATTTGACGGTTTTAAGTCCATCATGGATATGAGCAATACGCCCTTTTCTGTCGTGGATAATCACTGCCTCAGAAAACCCCTCAAGCACATTGGTGTGGGATAAGTATTTGGTATCGCTGCTGGTAAAAGGCATGGCTTTTAGGTTAGCTGCTATGGCTCCTAAGAGAATAATCAGATGTAAGTTGTCAAAAACCCTATTCCGCGTTGATAAGTAGAACACTGACAATGCAGCAATACTCAGCAGCAGTAACGCAACAAAGACCGAATTTGCAACCGATTTTCGTCCAAGAGGTTTATAGTATAACATGATCCCCACCGACATCACGATAAAAAGTATCCCCGGCACGATCATATACCAGATGGCATTGCTTTGATATTGCGCCTCAAAAGGTTGGGTGAAGGATATAATGGTGTCCGCCCATCGGCCGCTGAGAAAAAGAAGTAGCACCTGCCCGATGGATAAGAGGTGGACACTTAGGGATATCCTTCTTAACCAGCGCTTTTCTGTATAGAACCCGGTAAAGAGCAGCAGGGATGATTTTATAAGATAAGCGCTGGAAGATTTCATCAGAACAAAGATCCTGAACATGTCCGGTGATGATGTATAAAAAGCAAGCAGGGTGCTGGTTTCATGAACGAACACAAAGATCATCAAATAAAGGAAGGACCGCTTGATCCCCACCGAAGAACCACCGGTCAGCACAAGGGAGCAGGCACAGCCTGACAGGGCTATACATAAGGTTATGAGTATGCTCAATATGAACCTGTCATTTGTGATAAGAAAGCTCATATTTCAAACTCCACCAATTATCGGCAAGTCTTGTCCTTATTTTACTAGTATTATACACTAAGTAACCTCAAGCTACAAAAGCAACCCATGTTATAGTCTGTTGCGGGTTTTCCTGGTCTTGCCTGGCATTGGATATATCCTGAAAATAGGTTGATGCCTGCAAAACAAGTTGAAATCATCCCCCATAACCGATATATTGTAAGCATATCTATCCTGCCTCAAAAGAGGCACGCTCGAAAACAGGCCTCTTTTGGGTTTGTTGGGAGAAGGAATATGGGAAAAGAGATTGAAAGAAAATTTCTTGTGAAGAACCACTCTTACAGGGACGGTGCTTCCTGCAAAACATACCGTCAGGGGTATATTTCCACCCATCCTGCCAGGGTTATCCGGGTCAGAACCGATGGCGAGAAGGGGTACCTGGCTGTGAAAGGCCCTTCCCATGGCGCTGTCCGTTTGGAATACGAGTATGAAATCCCCCTGTCTGACGCTGAGGACATGCTGACAATGATGTGCGAGAAGCCTCTTATCGAAAAACGTCGGTATACTGTCGTCTTCGAAGGCATGACCTGGGAAGTGGATGAGTTCTTCGGTGAGAATCAGAGGCTCTGTATTGCAGAGATAGAGCTCGAACAGGAAGACCAGAGCTTTCCCCTTCCTCCCTGGGTAGACCGGGAGGTGACCCATGATCCCAGATACTACAATGCGAATTTGGTAAAGGCCCCCTATAAAAACTGGAGGCACGAGGAATGATATGTTTCCAGGGATCCCGTAAAACAAGGGCGCATTGCGATAAGACGTCCTCCCCTGTCATTGCGAGGAG
>JAAYTP010000150.1 GCA_012518025.1 Clostridiaceae bacterium | reverse complement strand
CATCCTATTTATAGCCGCGTACGCTACCTACGGCTCTTGGCTGGCTAAAAAATGGGGAATCGATCCCAAGAAACCTACTCCTGCCCACACCATGAAGGACGGTGTGGACTATGATCCTACCAACTCAAAGGTACTTCTGGGGCATCATTTCTCGTCAATCGCTGGTGCAGGCCCGATAACAGGCCCTATTCTGGCAGCGGTGTTTGGCTGGCTTCCGGTGTATCTGTGGATCGTTCTTGGCAGCATCTTTGTTGGCGGCGTTCACGACTATAGCGCTCTTTTTGCTTCGGTACGGCACAAATCCAAGTCCATTGGCGAGGTTATCTCAGCCAATATCGGAAAACGTGCCAGAATTCTGTTCAATGTTTTTGCGTGGTTAACACTCATCCTCGTGGTGGCTGCTTTCACCGATATCTGTGCTTCAACATTTGCACATAACCCTGCCACCCCGGAAGTATTGAACGGAGCCCGCTCAGGTACTATTTCTGTACTATTCATCGTCCTTGCCATCCTGTTCGGGGTAACAACCAGGAAGTTTAACCTCTCAAGTAAGGTGTCCGTACCCCTGGGTATTGCCGGTCTTGCATTATTCATAGCCCTTGGCTACTTGTTCCCGGTTCTTAAGTTGAGTCAGACAGCCTGGACATATATCTTGCTGGTTTATATTTTTGCAGCTTCTGTCCTACCCGTATGGTTCCTGCTGCAGCCCCGCGACTATCTTTGCTCATTCCTGCTGTACACAATGCTTGCGGGTGGAATCGTTGGATTGTTCGTATCCAACCCGAGCGTTAATATGCCAACCTTCACAAGCTTCATGCCTGCAGAAGGCTCCTATCTATTCCCCATACTTTTTGTAACAGTTGCATGTGGAGCAATTTCAGGCTTCCATTCACTGGTATCCTCGGGAACCACATCGAAACAGATCGACAGTGAAAAAGACATAAAGCCCATCGGATATGGCGCCATGCTTATTGAAGGACTGGTGGCCGTTCTGGCTCTGCTGGCTATAGCATGCTATGGAAAGCCGTCGGATGGAGCCACTCCCGTTCAAACCTTTGCCAATGGCGTTGCATCCATGATGAACAGCTTCGGGCTTCCCTTCGAATTCGGCATGGTCTTTGTGGTTTTGGCTTTCGCTTCCTTTGCCCTCACATCACTGGATACTGCTACACGTATAGGAAGATACATGCTGCAGGAGTTGGCCGATTCGGTGCCCAGTCTTAAGAAAGTAATCGGCAACAAGTATTCCGCCACCATCATCAGCATACTGGCAGCCTGGGGGCTTCTGCAATACGGTTATACAAAGATATGGCCGATATTTGGATCTGTAAACCAGCTCCTTGGAGCCCTCGCCCTCACCGCTGTCAGCGTATGGCTGCTTAAGCGAAAGAAAAAGAGCATATATACAGCAATTCCTGCCGTATTCATGATCTGTGTAGCATTATCGGCAGTTATCATTCTGATGCTGCAGAATTTCAAGACAGGAAACATGGTTATAGGCGTCCTTTCGCTTCTCATAGCCATACTGGCTATTGCCCTCATAATTGAGGCCGTCCTGGCTGTATCAAAGCAGCGCAAGGCCGAAGCTGTATCGGGTGAAGATGATTCCGCCGAACAGACTGCCGGTTGATATACTTTCATGCAGGATGCTAAAATATAGCCTCACAAGCCGGTGATGACCCTGTCATCGCCGGCTTTCCATTTCTGGTCTGAATTATCCGTGCTATAATGGACTAGTGGCATAGGGTCTGACTATACAGACCAATCTGCTTCAAATCCTGTACGGAAGTGGAATATGGGAGTTAGTGAAGTAAGGAACGACTTTTCAAGGGGCAGCATAGTAAAAAACATAATAAATATGGCCATTCCCATGACAATGGCGCAGTTGGTCAATGTTCTGTATAACATAGTTGATCGTATTTATATCTCTATGATCCCCGATATCGGTTTTTCAGCCTTGACAGGTCTGGGCGTTTGCCTTCCGGCCATTTCCATTGTGGCGGCCTTTGCAAATCTGTTTGGCATGGGCGGTGCTCCCCTGTGCTCCATAGAGCGCGGCCGTTCAAATCATAAAGAAGCCGAAAGGATTATGGGCAACTCTTTTATCATGCTGGCAGCCAGCGGAATCCTTCTTACTGTAGTTGGCCTTATGATCAAAAAACCCATGCTGTACCTGTTCGGTGCCAGTGAGACCATCTATCCCTATGCGGATAGCTACCTTACCATATACCTTCTCGGCAATGTTTTTGTCATGATCAGTCTGGGGATGAACAACTTTATCAATTCCCAGGGCTTTGGCCGCATGGGAATGCTGACCATTGTCATTGGGGCTGTTCTGAACATCATCCTTGACCCTGTTTTTATTTTTGCGCTGGGAATGGGTGTTCAGGGAGCGGCTCTTGCCACCATCATCTCCCAGTGCGTATCAGCTATGTGGGTTCTTAAGTTTCTCACTGGCAAAAAAGCTATATACACCCTGAACAGAAGAAGCTTCATACTGGATCTTAGAAGGATCCGGCGCATTATCGGTCTTGGTATCTCCGGCTTTGTCATGCAGGTTACCAATTCCCTGATCCTGATCCTCTCCAATTCAACCCTCCAGATCTATGGCGGCGATCTGTACGTTGGAATCATGACGGTTATCAACTCGGTACGGGAAGTGGTATCCATGCCGGTTATGGGGCTTGGCAGCGGAGCACAGCCCGTCATTGGCTTTAACTACGGCGCAAAAAAGCTTAAAAGGGTAAAGAGCAGCATCAAGTTCATAATACTCGTTTCTGTGGTGTACAATACAATTGTATGGATTCTGATTCAGGGCTTTCCAGCTTTCTTCATCAGGATTTTTGATGATGACCCGGCAGTATTCCAGGCCGGAATACCTGCTATAAGGCTTTTCTTTATTGGCTTTTTCTTCATGGCACTGCAGTATACAGGCCAGACCATCTTCCTGGCACTTGCCAAATCGAGGTGGGCGGTATTCTTCTCCATCTTCAGGAAGGTTGTTCTGGTCCTTCCTCTCGTTATACTCCTGCCCAGAATCGGAGGGCTGGGAACCACCGGTGTATTCCTGTCCGAGCCCATATCCGAGCTCATAGGGGGAACAGCCTGTTTTATGACCATGATGCTGGTAGTCTGGCGCAGGGAACTGGCAGCTGTAAACGGGGTTGCCAGGCAAACAGGGGACTGACGCCATGCCATAGCGAGTCCCCTGCCTTTTTAACTATATAATCCCCTGCTAATGTCGTAGCCACATCCTGGCTCTTATAGCACCTTTGAGAGAAATCCCTTCGTCCTGGGATGCTGAGGATTTGAAAATAGTTCCTTGGGCGTATTCTCCTCAATGATCCTTCCCTCGTCCATGAATAGCACCCTGGTGGCAACCTCTCTGGCAAACCCCATTTCATGGGTTACTATGACCATTGTCATACCTTCATCGGCCAACTGCCTGATAAGGTCCAGCACCTCCCCCACCATTTCCGGGTCAAGAGCCGAGGTGGGTTCGTCAAACAGCATTACTTTAGGATTCATAGCCAGTGCGCGGATGATGGCAATACGCTGTTTCTGACCACCCGAAAGAGTAGATGGATAGGCATCAGCCTTGTCCTCAAGACCAATCCTCTTCAGCAGGCGCATGGCGTTCTCCCTCGCCTCCTCCTTAATTCTCTGAGGGGTGGTGTTAATCTCATGGAGAGGAGTTTTCTTATTCGTGAAAGCATTTTTTATCCTTATTAAAAAGTTTTTATACTTCTTAACACGAAGATCGTGCATCCCCAAATATACAGGTGCAAGCATGATGTTTCCGATTACCGTTTTGTTATTAAACAGGTTGAACTGTTGAAACACCATTCCCATATGGCGCCGGTAGATATTGATGTCAACTCTCATATCCGCAATGTCAACGCCCTCAAATATTATAGAGCCACTGGTGGGATCCTCCAAACAGTTGAGGCAGCGCAAAAATGTGCTTTTCCCGCTTCCGGAAGGGCCTATGATAGCAACCTTTTCACCTTCTTTTATGGTGGTGGTAATGCCTTTTAAGACTTCCAGCTTACCAAAACTTTTTTTAAGGTCAATTACGTCTATCACTTTTTCTGAGGCTCCTTTCCATGATTCTGACAAGAAATGCGATGGCCATGACCAGAACTATATAGATTAGTGCCATGGCAAGATAGGGAACCATGAATTCATAGCTGTTTGTACCGATATAATTGAAAGCAACATACAGATCGGCGGCTCCAACAAAGCTCACAACCGATGTTTCCTTGATCAGTGCAATAAACTCGTTGCCCAGTGTGGGAAGGATATTCTTAACCGCCTGGGGAACCACGACCTTCATCATAGACACACGATAACTCAGACCCACTGCCCGTGCAGCCTCCATTTGACCGGTATCAACCGACATGATTCCGCCTCTCATGATCTCGGAAACATATGCCCCACTGTTGAGCCCGAAAACCAGAACACATACATTCAGTGCGGGAAGATTTACACCAAGAAGGGGTAGCGCCACATAATAGGCCACCAATAGCTGAACCACCACTGGTGTTCCCCTGAACAGACCCACATAAAACCTGCAAAATCCGTTCAGAACCCTTGGTAGACGCTTATACTTGGGAAGGACTTCCACAATGGCAATGACTGTTCCTATAATTATACCTATGGCAAGTCCCACAACAGCAATATATACCGTGTTCTGAAGCCCGGTCAGAACTCTCTGGTATCCATCATATTCGTAAAAAATCTCCCAGAAACGTTCCAGCTTTTTACCGAAATTACCCATATCATTTCCCTTTGTCGTTACAATACCCCGCGGTCCTTAGCGGCGGGGTATTGTATAATTATGAATTCCTTTTATGTACAATTATTTCATTTCGTTCATGGCTGTGGTAATCCTGTGAGCAGGAGCCTCATCTATGACAACAAAATCTATATTACCGTTGAGCATATCCTGAACAGCCAGTGAGCCTGATTTGTAGCCTACCACCTGTACATTGAAGCCTGTGAATCCCCATTCCTCATCACCTTCAACATAGAATTGACCAGTGGTACCATTCTGCACACCAACCTTGGTGCTACTCTTGAGGCCTGACAGTACGCCTTCCACCTCTTCTGCCGTCTTGCAGTTGTCAAAGGTTTTATCGCTTGCCTTGACAATAATCATCTGGGCTGCATCATAGTACTTGTCAGAGAAGTTAACATATTCCTTTCTCTCTTCCTTAATGGTCAGGCCGGCCATGGCTATGTCAGCCTTACCCTGGCCTACCGAAAGACAAACGGCATCAAAATCCATATTGCTGATAACAAGCTCTTTTCCCAAATAGTCAGCAAGGAGAGCCGCTATTTCCATGTCAATACCGTAATACTTATCACCCTTCATGTACTCAAAGGGCTCAAATGCTGCATTGGTGGCAACAACAAGCTGATCCTTGGATTCGTCCAGCGCAGCTGAGGTTACTGCTACCGGCTCGCCATCGCCAAAATGATTGTTCAGAATGGTGTCAAAGGTGCCATCCTGCTGTATTTTAGCGATAAACTCATTCACTTTTTCAAGCAGTTCCGGTTGATTTTTGTCTACACCGAACGCATATTCCTCCTGCGTCAGCGGTATGTCAATAACTCTAACTCCAGCACTTTCACCGCAACCAACCATTAAAAGAGTCATCATTGCAATGGTCATGATCAAAGCTATCGTCTTTTTCATAAATATACTCTCCTTAATAAAGTGATGCATAATTATACATTATCATTGCATAACGCGTATAAATATAAATTATCCTATCTCCGGACATTTGTCAATACAAAACCCGCCGAAAATGAATAAATATTCTTCAGGCTGATGCGATAACTGGTCAGACAGCCCTGCCGGACAGGTTTGCAACCAATGTATAATATACATCCCCCATCTTTATACATTAAGTTACTCACTGCTAGTATGCAAGATGAATCGCTTCCCCTTCGGTATCCAGTATCGCCTCTGAGATAGCCTCCGACAGGGTAGGATGGGCATAGATGACCTGAGAGGCCTGGTCGATAGTAATCCTTGAGGCTGTAAAGCTTGCAACAAGGCTGAGAAGCTCCGTAGCACCATGACCGATTATGGTTGATCCGATGATCTCACGCGTATTCTTGTCAGCCACAATCTTTACAAAACCCTCTGTTTCCTGCATGGCCACAGCCTTGCTGTTGGCACGGAATGGGAATTTTCCGGTTATGATATCCATATTCTTTTCCTTGGCTTCCCTTTCAGTGAAACCAATATGACCAATTTCCGGATAGGTGAAGATGGCACTGGGAACAGGCTGTTGATCCAATACATCTGACTTTCCGGCAATATGATCTGCGGAGATTATTCCCTGCCGGGATGCGGCATGGGCCAGCATCACCTGATTGGTAACATCCCCCACTGCATAGACCCTGGGGTTTGTGGTCTGCATAAACTCATTGACCCTGATTCCATTCTTTTTATCATTTAGCTCAACACCCAGGCTTTTAAGATCAACAGCCCCTAGGTTTGCCCGGCGTCCAATCGCAATCGCCACCTTATGGGTTAACAGGGAATCCAGCTTACCTCTTTTCTCCATATTGATCAGCTTCATGCCCTCTGGAGTTGTTTCAATACTCAATGCTTTGGTCGATTCAAGGATCTGTATGCCCATTTTCCGTGCCGACCTTTTCACCATAGAAGCCACGTCGGAATCCACCAGATTAAGAATTTGAGGCATAAACTCCACAACATACACTTTGCAACCAAGGGCGGCATAGATAAAGGCGAACTCCATTCCTATAACTCCGCCGCCAATAATTGTAAGGGACTCGGGAACCTCCTCAAGTTTCAGTAAGCTCTTACTGTCCAGAATATCCGGTGCATCAGCGCCGGGTATTGGAAGTGTGCTTGAAACCGATCCGGTCGCCAAAATTAGGTTCTTATATAAAACTCTCTGCGGGCTGCCTTCCACGGCCAGCACGCCTTCTTCCAAAGCCACTGCATTGCCCTGGATAACCCTGATCTTATTCTTTTTCATCAGGAATTCAATTCCCTGCACCAGGGAGGAAACAATCTGCTGCTTTTTATCCCTTAGCTTCTCCAGAGAATATTGGAACCCCTGTATTGAGACACCAAAATCCTCGGCCCGCTTGAGTTGGTTCAGAAAGCTGGTTGCAGAGACAAGGGTCTTTGTAGGAATACAGCCCTCGTTCAGACAGGTTCCGCCCAGCCGGTCTTTTTCAATCAATACGGTTTTCAAGCCGTTGCGGGCACATCGGATGGCTGCAACATAGCCTGCCGACCCACCTCCAACAATGGCTACATCGCATGCTATTTCGTTTTCATTTTCTTTGCCGGCATCATTCAAAACATCGTTATTTCGTAGGTCACTGATCCTCATAACTGATTCCTTTCCAGTTTAAACTTACATAATATTCTTTTCACAGACCTGCACGTGCTATTTCTATCAGGAGAATTTTGGCCACAATAATGGCCGTTATCACAAAAAAGACCGTCTTCCGATACTGCTGCTTTCTGATGAACATGCTTGACAGGATAAATATGACAATAATCGCCCCTCCAAGGCTTCCAAGGATTGATTGAGCACTGTCTATGGCAAATATGCCCGGAATAACATCAGAATTGGTGGATGCCTGTACCGACAGATAATAACTGTCCCTGGCTGAGGCGAAAATACAGGCAAGGAATCCCCAAACAGACAGGACTGCCACCCTTTTTCCCCATAGGGATATCTTTCTGCGATTTGCTATTGTAACACCCATAAAACCCAGAAGGCCCATGATAAGAAGAGTGGTTAGGGTGCAGAGTGTATCTCCAAAATAGCATGACATGATAAATCCTCCCTACCGGAAGTTTTCAGATTCATCATATCCAACTGCTGACGGACCGTCAAGAGAACCGAGTGGGATCTTACGTCATAGAGGTGAGAGGTGAGAGGTGAGAACATTAAGCTTCCCACTTTTATGTCTGGTCATTACGAGAAGGTATAGTCAAGCTTCGAGATTGCCACGCCCGGTTTCACCGGGCTCGCAATGACATAAGAGGGATGTTCCACTCGCAATGACATAAGAGGGATGTTCCACTCGCAATGACAT
>JAAYTP010000149.1 GCA_012518025.1 Clostridiaceae bacterium | reverse complement strand
TGAGATGTGAGATGTGAGAAGCGGGATGTGAGAAGTGGGATGAGAGAAGTGAGAGATTGGAGGTTGGAGGTGGGGTGTGAGAGGCGAGAGTAGAAAAATGGCTTTGAGGACGGGTTTCTAATAGCAGAAAAGACTGTTTACAAGTATTGTGAGATATCGTATAATACTGCCAATATCAAAAAGCTATGAAAGGGAGAGTAGGTATTGGAAATACCCTTGGGGATGGCATCATCCCCTGCAAGAGAGTCCGGCTGGTGGGAAAGGACGGGGAAAGCCTATACCGAACATGGCCCTGGAGCTGCGCACCGAACGCTTTTTAGCCTTAGGCTGCGACGGATGCACCCGTTAGCGTGCCGGAGTATAAACATGTATCTTTCATGCCGTACTCGTTGAGGCCTTTTCCCGCGAGGGAAGGGGCGAACAGGGGTGGTACCACGAAGCCTTTATAGCTCTCGTCCCCAAGTACAATGCTTGGGGGTGGAGAGCTTTTTTATGTCATCTATCACGATTTTCGACAGTTCATAATGTCGGCTGACGGGTTTTGTCCCATACGGAACAACCGGGATAAAGGCTTCCCACAAAGGACGAATATTTTTGCATAACCCCTGTAAATCATTAAAGAAAGGAAGGATATTATGAAGATATTTATAGGGGGCGCCTGGCCCTATGCCAACGGATCACTTCATATTGGGCATCTCTCCTCCCTGATCGGAGGGGATGTCCTTGCAAGATATCACAGACTCAAGGGGGACACGGTATGCTATGTTTCGGGCAGCGACTGCCACGGCACGCCCATCACTATCAAGGCGAGAAAGGAAGGGGTGCATCCCTCCTCCATCTCAGACCATTATCACAGGGAGTTTGAGGATTCTTTCAAACGGCTGGGGTTTACCTATGACAACTATGGGAGGACCAATTCCTCATCCCATAAGGCATTCGTTCAGGAATACTTCACAGTCCTTCAGCAGAAAGGCTTTCTCTATGAGAAGGAGGTTGAGCAGGTCTTTTGCAGACGATGTAATCAATTCCTCCCCGACCGGTTTGTAGTTGGAAAATGCCCGGAATGCGGGAAAGACGCCAAGGGCGACCAATGCGATCATTGCGGAAGCCTCTTGGATCCAGCACAGCTGGAGGACAGAAAGTGCGGAATCTGTAGCACTGAGCCAGATTTCAAAGCTTCCACCCACCTTTTCATCCCCCTTAGCAGACTGGAAGAGGACATTAGAGGTTTTCTCGGAAGGGCAGAGCATTGGAGGACTAACGCCATTGGTCTGACCGGAAGATACCTGGATGAAGGACTTCCCGATCGGGCCGCTACAAGGGATATTGACTGGGGTATTGATGTCCCCCTCCCCGGTTTTGAGCATAAGAAGATCTACGTCTGGCTGGAGGCAGTTCTGGGCTATCTTTCCGGATGCAGGCAGTGGTGTGAAAAGACTGGAAACAGCTTTGAGGCCTTTTGGGATCCGGATAGCACAGATTTACGGCATTACTATGTCCACGGGAAGGACAATATTCCTTTTCATACGGTTATTCTGCCTGCACTTTTGCTGGCTCACGGCAACTTAAGGCTTCCGGACAGGATCCTATCCGCAGAGTATGAAACACTTGAGGGCAGAAAGATATCTACCAGCGGCAACTGGGCTGTGTGGGTTCCATACCTTCTGGAGCGTTATCAGCCTGATTCAATACGCTATTTCTTCGTGGCAAACGGTCCGGAGAAGAAGGATTCCGACTTTTCGTGGCAGGAATTCATAAACACCCATAACTCTGATCTTGCGGGGCAGTTTGGCAACCTGATAAACAGAACCCTTGTATTCATCAGGAAAAACTATGATTCAAAGGTGCCGGAAGGCTGTCTGGAAAATCCGGTCGGAGTGACCATTGAAGAAGCATTCAGGCTTTGCGGAAAGCTCATTGAGGAAGGATCCTTCCGGGATGCGCTTCAGGCTGCCTTTTTGCCTGTCCGGTTTGCCAATAAATACTTTGATGAAAGAAAACCCTGGATCAGTATTAAAGAGGACCCAGACGACTGTGCCCAGGCAATGTTCAATCTTGTTCAGATCATCGCAAGTCTCAGCCTTCTCCTGGAGCCATTTCTTCCATTTTCCTGCGTAAGGATAAGGGATATGCTCGGAGGAGTTGAGTACCCCGGATGGAGGCCCGTGTGCATCGAAGGAAACCGCAGACTGAATGATCCTGCGATTCTGTTCCAACGCCTGGATAAGAAGGTGGCGCAGGAGGAAGTAGATAGGTTGAAGGCTAACCTATGCCTTGACAAAAACTAGATAGCCCGGGTATAATAGGTGTACTATATGTATTAGTACACCTATTATACTTTACTGATAGCGAATGGTCGGAAGGAGGGATTATCATAATAATTATTGATATCCGGAGCCCTAAACCCATATACGAACAGATAAAGGACAACATCAAGCATCTCATCGTCACCGGAGCCCTCTCGGAAGGTGAAAAACTACCTTCGGTTCGGGAGTTGGCACAATCCACCTCCATCAATCCCAACACCATACAAAAGGCATACAAGGATTTGGAGTCCGAAGGATTCATCTACTCTGTGGTGGGAAGGGGCAGTTTTGTCGCCGCTCCGCCCGGTAAGAAGGATTCGGAACGGATTGAATCCCTCATGTCCTCCATTAGATCCGGCGTAAGAGAACTGCATTATCTGGGTCTGACCAGGCAGGAGATTCTTGAGTTCATTGATAAAACAATTACGGCTAATAAGGAGGGTAAAACCCATGATTGAAGTAAGAGATCTGAAAAAATCCTTTGATGGTTTTTGGGCCTTGAATGGTGTAGACATTTCAGCAAAAAGGGGGTCAGTCTATGGACTGGTGGGGCCTAACGGGGCAGGAAAGACCACCCTTATCAAGCACCTGGCCGGCGTCTTCATGCCTGACGGGGGAACCATCATGATTGACGGCCAGCCCAGCTTCGAAAATATCGGGGTAAAGGCTAAAACCGTCTACATCCCTGACGATATCTATTTCTTCCCCCAGGCAAACCTACTGGATATGAAAAAATTCTATCAATCCATATATCCGGTTTTTGATGAGGATCGTTTTAACAAGCTCTATGATATATTCCCCTTCGATCCCAGGAAGAGTCTCAGACGTCTGTCCAGGGGTATGAAGAAGCAGGCGGCATTCTGGCTGGGTATTTGCTTAAAACCCGATCTGATGCTACTGGATGAGCCGGTGGATGGACTTGACCCGGTAATGCGCAGGAAGGTGTGGAGTGTTCTCCTTCAGGATGTGGCCGACAGGAATATGACCGTATTCGTCTCATCCCATAACCTGCGGGAATTGGAAGACGTCTGCGACCATGTGGGCATAATGCATGAGGGCAGGATTATACTTGAAAGAAATCTGTCGGAAATTCAGAACAATATTATGAAGCTCCAAGTAGCCTTCGACGGACCTTTGCCTGAGGAAATGAATGAGCTTGATATTTTAAGCAGGCAATCCAGCGGCCGCGTATGGGTTCTGATTGTTCGCGGCGACAGAGACAGTATAATCAGCCATGTCAATAAGCTAAGCCCGATTATTATTGACGCTCTTCCCCTTACGCTGGAAGAAATCTTTGTTTACGAGCTGGGAGGTATGAACTATGCAGTTAAAAACATCATCCTTTAATAAGGGAATCTACTTTTTTAACCTGAAGCGTTTCTGGCTGATAGCCTTTTCATTCACCTTCCTGCTGACATTAAGCGTCATTGATTTTTTGCGTTTTGCATCGGAAAACACCTGGGGAAGATACGCTACCTATGCTCCCCACGAGATTGCCCGTGTAATTTTTTCACACAGCGATATGACGGCAACCCTGCTGTTCCCCTTTTTCAGCCTGGTATCAGCGCTAGCGGTTTTCTCCTATATACACTTTCAAAGGAATACTGCCATGATCCATGCGCTGCCCATAAACAGGAACAGCCTTTTTACAACCCATTACCTGTCTGGCCTGACCCTTGTTCTGCTGCCTTTGGCGGTATCAGGAGTGGTCTTGGTTGTTGGAGAACTTCTGATGGGAATCACCCATGTCGGCTATTCACTTCTGTGGATTATGGTCTCAGCCATCCTTTTACTGCTTTTTTATTCCTTTGCAGTATTTGCCGGTATGTTCACAGGGCATCTGGCAGCCCATGCCCTCTTCTTTCTGATATTCAATTTCCTCGCAGTGTTTCTGGAAGAAGTTATAGGGACGGTTTTGTCATCCCTTCTGTTTGGTTATGTCAGACCATATAACAGCCCTGTTGAACCCCTCTCGCCCATAGTTTATCTTGAGGATCTCTTCTCAGGCTTCTCAAATGCCAAGGGCAGCTATGTGATTGTCGTCTGCTATTTATTGGCGGGACTTGTCTTCACATTGGCAGCCCGTGCCATCTACAGAAAACGGCATATGGAGACAGCCAGTGATGTCATCAGCCTCCAGATCATGAAGCCCGTCTTCAAATACAGTGTAGCCTTCTGCTCCTCTGCGCTTTTGGGCAACATTATTGTAGGCTTGATGAACTTTGGAAGAAGTTTTACTGTATTTGTTGTCGGTTACCTCATTGGCGGCCTTATTGGCTATTATGCTGCGGATATGCTTCTTAGAAAAACCTTCCGTGTTTTCAAAAACAATAAGGGATTTATTGCTTTTGCACTCATTATCGTACTGTTTCTCTCGGGGGTCCATTTTGATTTCTTCGGTTATGAGACCTACGTTCCCGACGCCCGGGACGTGGAGATAATGCATGTGGGAAGTTACCGGAATGAATATGTCACTGTCGCACTGGATCCCGAAAGCTATAGCCCCGATAAACACAGATATTTTTTCTGGGACACCGACTATATTGACAATCCACCGGCCAAACTTGATGAAGACATGATTCGGATGCTAAGGCTAAAGGCCGGTGTTTTGGAAAAACCCGAGACCATTGAAAAAGCAGTAGCTTTCCATAGGGTCATTTCGAAGAATGCTTCATCCCTCAACAACATGGGTGAAGAGAATGGCTTGTATCACTATAACGAATCCTCTGGTGTTCGCTATTTCAATCTTTCCATCACCTACCGCCTTAAAAACGGCAGGATAGTTGAAAGAGCCTATTACCTTCCCTATGCCAGCAGCAGCGTCGATCTGAGAACCAGTCTTCAGGAGTTATTCACATCGGATGAGTACATGGAAAAGGCCAATCCCATGCTCCTGGTTGAAGCTGAAGATCTAAACCTTATCCATGTTTTATTCTATGATGAGAGTGACACAGTTTTGAATCTGGCATCCACTGAGGAACTGGAGGGGTTCCTGTCAGCCTTCAAGCAGGACATCCTGAACACTGATCCGTTGAGCCTGTTCCTGAATTACAAAGAGGCCAACCCCACCAGCATAGAAATCACCTTCAGTTTTAAGGAAGACAGGGCTCCCGTTATTCAGGAAGGCGGGATGACCCATATAACCGGTAATACCCGAACCATCAGGCTTTGGGCCGATTACCATCATACCCTTGAGTATCTTTCAAAAAAATTCGGCCATTGATCAGGCTTTATGGCAATAGATGGTTGATCGCTGATTACCTGTGTTTATCCATAAACCCAATAAAACCCTATTATACGTGCTGGGCTGCCTGAAGAGGCAGTCCCCCTTTTTCTTGCCACAAAAATAACAATAATATATATTTATTAGTAATGCCTGAGCGTTTCCGCTGTCATGGGAGGTTTTATGAATAAGGAATTGGATAGTATCCTATTAAGAATTGAAAATGCTGTTGAAAAAGAAGAATACGACAAAGCCCTCTCGTTGATTGAAGAAAACGTGGCAAATCTTTTCTCATCCCGCAACATCAAGCCCGTTATTGTTTTGTTGGGAAATATCCCAGAAGACCGGTTTATGACCCCTCTCCAGAAACTGATAAGGGGTTGGGTCAGCTTTATGTGCGGGGATAGTCTGGATGTAATTAAGGTGCTGACAGAGTTGGAGCCATACGCTCTGACCTCTGCAGAGGAAAACTCCGTATACTACTCCCTTAAAGCCGTTTCAATATTTATGGACAATCAGGAGGAAGCGCTGAGCTCCGCAAAGCTTTCTGTTGAGGTGATGGAAAAGGACTCCAAAAGTTTCTATATGGCCATCGCCAGGCTTACATACGGCCAGCTTCTTTCAAGCGTTGGGGATCACAGGAAAGCTGCCCATGAGTTTTTTTCCGCATACCATATTTTTAAGAAGCACAAGAGTTACTTTCCGGCTGTGACATCCCTGGTCAACTATGGCATAAAGAAGCATGCTCTGGGTGAGATAGCCGATATTGTAACCCTGTTCAGAAATGAACTGGCAGCCTCCAGCAAATATGATGATGATGGTGTGTTTGAACTGTTAAAACTGCCGTTGGGCATTGCTTACTTTGAGATGAACAGACAGAACCAGGCTATTGAATGTCTGGAAAGCGTAAAAACTTTGATGTACCAACTGGATTTCGTCCATATGTATGGCGTACTTGAGATGTATCTGGTATACGCCTATGGTATCAGCGGATTATACAGTCGGGCTTATTCCCTGATAAATGAACTGGCCGGCAGGTTGTCCAGGCTGAGCTTCGAAAACATCAGCACTTTTTGTGCCGCGCTGCGAGCGCATATCAACCTTCTTGAAGGTGTGCCGGTTTCGGAGTCCGATAAGCAGCTTCTGGAGGCTGATTATCTGGCCGGCGGGAAACACACGCCCATAGGCACCTTGCTGATTCTGGCCAGATTAAAGCTGAACTCAGATATGGAAAGCTTCAGCATGAACGATCTTATAGCCTGGCAGGAATCACCGGCAACGGTTAAAAACGTTCCCTTTGCACAGACAGCAGCCATTCTGACGGCAGAATACTATTATCAGCTGAGGGAAATGGCTTATTGCCGGGAATATCTGGAGAAGGCGGTTGCCATCTATACCAACTACAGGCTATCCGCACGCTTTCTGATAGAAAAGGTCGAATGCCTGAATCTTCTCAAGGAAATCAACAGGGATCTGTATCACCTGGTGAATTCCCGGTGGGATGTAGAGGCCGCTCTGGTGTCATTAACCCAAAGAGAGCATGAGATTCTCTCCCTTATGGCTCTGGGTTTGTCCAACAAGCAGATTTCCAATCAATTGTGTATAGGGATTGGCACCATCAAGTGGCATATCAACAACATCTTCAACAAGCTCCATGTTAAAAGGCGCTCTCAGGCTGTGGCTCAGGCAAGAAAGCTGGGATTGTTGCGATGAATATGATCATTTGAAATCCCTATAGCCCCCTGCTATACTATGGTCAGGGAAAACATAGTCAAAGGAGTAGATCTATGGATTGCAACAACCGCAACACATGTGCATGTACATACCCTTGCTCACGGCATGGAAGATGCTGTGAATGCGTAGCCTACCACCGAAGGAACGGTGAGGTTCCCGGCTGCTTCTTCTCCAAGGAAGGCGAGAGAACCTACGACCGGTCCATTGAGAATCTTTACAGGGATTATACACGCGGCAGATGATCAGGCACAGTCTTTACGGCTTGCTCAACCTGACAAAATGCTTCTTGCCTGCCTGAATTACATCTCCGTCCCGGACAGGGATTTTGAACCGATCCGTCCTTTCAGAGTTCAGCCTGACACCGCCCTGGAGGATCAGCCGCCTTGCCTCGCTGGAACTGGATACGAATCCTGCCTCAACAAGAATCTTGACCAGATCGGTGTTTCCCTGATCGTCGGTGAATAGGGAAGCATCAAGACAAATCATATCCTTGGGAAGTTTCCTGTCCCGGAAAACGGTATTGAAATGTTCAAGGGCGCTATCTGCCGATTCCTTTCCATGATAAAGTCTTACGATTTCATGGGCAAGGCAGGCTTTGACGTCCCGCGGGTTCTCTCCCCTCTCCAGCTGCTTTCCATATTGGTCCACCTCATCGGGATGCAGATCGGTGCAGAGTTCAAAATACCGTATTATCAAATTGTCAGGAATGGCCATAACCTTTTCAAACATAAGATTGGGCTCTTCATTGATGCCAATACTGTTTCCAAGGCTCTTGCTCATCTTCTCAACACCGTCTATCCCCTCCAGAATGGGCATGAACAGAGCAACCTGACTCTCCTGATCATAATGTTTCTGAATATCCCGTCCCATAAGGATGTTAAACCTCTGATCGGTACCGCCCATTTCGATGTCGGCACGAATCATTACCGAATCATAACCCTGCATAAGGGGATAGAAGAGTTCATGGAGTCCGATGGTCAGATTTGCATCGAACCGTGATTTAAAGTCGTCCCGTTCCAGGATCCTTGCCACCGTTGTCTTGCCCGCCAGCTCCAGAAGGTCGGCAAGGTTCATGGCGGATAGCCATTGGCTGTTGAAGCGGATCTCGGTTCTCTCCGACATCAGTATTCTGAACAGCTGATCCCTGTATGTTTCAGCGTTCTTCAAGGTTTCCTCATGGGTCAATGGCTTTCTCGTCTTGGATTTTCCCGAGGGGTCGCCGATCATGGCTGTAAAATCACCAAGGATGAGCACCGCCCTATGACCCAATTCCTGTATCTGCCTGATCTTTCTTAACACCACTGCATGCCCCAGATGGAGGTCAGGAGCGGTAGGATCCAGGCCAAGCTTCACAACAAGGGGCTCCCCTTTTTCGGCAGCGGCAAGAAGCTTCTTCATAAGCTCTTCCTGATGGATGATTTCTGCCGCTCCTTTGGAAATGATTCGCATTTGCTCATGGACTTTTAACATTTCAAATACCCTCCCTAAAAACTCTAAGCCCATACGGAATGCCCAGCCTATACTTTTAAGAAGCTACGATACCTCCTGCCGGAAAGCACGGTCAAAACTCATCAATGAAGCAATAAAAAAAGCTCCCATCCTCCCATGAGGACGAAAGCCTGTCGCTTCGCGGTACCACCCCAGTTTATTGATGCCAAAGC
>JAAYTP010000025.1 GCA_012518025.1 Clostridiaceae bacterium | reverse complement strand
CTTGCTTTAACAAGTAGCTGAATTACTCAAAGCGTCTATGAATGCTCGCGCATTCATAAACATATTAACGAGTTCCTGCATCACTTTTAATGATGCTCATACACTGTTCAATTTTCAATGTCCATACTGCCTTCTACGGCTCTTTTTCCCGCTCCTGGGCTTCTTTTTCCCACGAGCCGCGGAATTTAATTATATCATGTCCGCCGCTACGCTGTCAACATTTTTCGGCTCTTTTCGAGCTTCCATTTTTTTGGAGCTGCCATGCCATAACCGTTTATTAATCGGTCTCATGGGCGACGGATTATCAGTCTAACATGGAAGGAGGTATCTTGTCAATCACCTCTTTCTTCCATTCTTCATTCATCCGTATGTTCCGGAGAATGAATGAAGGCAGTTAAGCCTTCTGTTTGCATCTCCTGCAAGACCTCACTGGGCTGTCTCGCCGGCTGCGGATTTTAAGTTTAGCACGGAGGATGGTGCTATGTCAATATCCTTTTTGTTCCGTAGTATCCGGCTGTATATATAATCCTAATGTTACTACCCATAACATCATTATATTATATATGTTCTATGGTGCTTTTCATCATGCGCACATATTCGACAATATGGGGAACACATTCCTCTCCGTATTGCTCAACCATTTTCACGATGGCACTACCTACAATAACACCGTCAGAAAACTCCGCCATCCTTGATGCCTGCTCGGGTGTTGAAATACCAAATCCTACTGCGCACGGAATATCCTTTACTTCTTTTATCTGACTCACTATTTCTTTAACCTCATTACCGATGTCCTGGCGTACACCGGTTACTCCCATGGACGATATACAATATATGAATCCCTGTGCTTCCCTTGCAATCTTCTGTATACGGCTTTTTGAGGTGGGGGATACCATAGAAATCAAACTGATCCTATACCTATGACAGAACGGTATGATCTCCCCGCTTTCTTCAAATGGCAGGTCGGGTACAATGAGTGCATCCACCCCGGTCTCATAACAATTCCTCAAAAACCCCTCATATCCATAGGAGAATACCGGATTGGCATAGGTCATAAAGGCTATGGGCACCTGACATGTCCTGCGGATTCGTTTTACCATTGAAAACAAGGTATCTGTTGTAACTCCTCCCGACAAAGCGCGGTTGTTTGCAGCCTGGATGACATTCCCTTCGGCTACCGGATCTGAAAAGGGTATGCCCAGTTCAATCAAATCGGCGCCGGCTTCTGCCATCCCATATACAAGTTTTTCGGTTGTTTCTATGGATGGATCACCTGCAGTGATAAATGGGATGAAGGCTTTTCCATTCTCAAACACTTTTCGTAATCTATTCACGGATATCAACCCCCTTGTAACGGGCTATTGAAGCCACATCCTTATCTCCCCTGCCTGAAAGGCCAACTACTATGATCTGATCACGCCTCATATCTTGTGCAAGCTTCATTGCCACCGCAACTGCGTGGGCGCTTTCGATTGCCGGGATGATTCCCTCCGTGCGGGACAGGTATTCAAATGCTTCCACGGCTTCATGGTCTGTAACCGGGATATACTCCGCCCTTCCTATATCGCGCAGATAAGCATGTTCCGGACCAACACCCGGATAATCAAGCCCTGCAGAGATGGAGTAGACAGGTGCGATCTGCCCGTACTCATCCTGGCAGAAGTAAGACTTCATACCATGGAAGATACCCACTGTTCCCAGGGTCATTGTTGCAGCGTTCCTATCGGTATGAATGCCATGACCGGCGGCTTCACAGCCGATAAGCCTCACGCTGCGATCGTCGATAAAATCATGGAAGAGACCTATTGCGTTGCTTCCGCCGCCAACGCATGCTACCAGTGCATCGGGGAGCCTGCCTTCCTTTTCAATTATCTGCTTTTTTACCTCTTGTCCGATTATCTTTTGAAAATCCCGAACAATGGTTGGAAAGGGGTGCGGTCCCATCACAGATCCCAGAACATAATGGGTATCATCAACACGCCTGCTCCACTCCCGCAAGGTTTCATTCACAGCGTCCTTCAGGGTTTGGGTGCCGCAGGTCACCTCATGAACCTTAGCCCCCAAAAGCTTCATACGGTACACATTGAGAGCCTGGCGCCGGGCATCCTCCCTGCCCATGAATACTTCACATTCCATTCCCAACAGCGCCGCTGCCGTTGCTGTGGCAACCCCGTGCTGTCCGGCTCCTGTTTCGGCGATGACACGTGTTTTCCCCATGCGCTTTGCCAGAAGTACCTGGCCAAGTACATTGTTGATCTTGTGGGAGCCTGTATGGTTCAAGTCCTCTCTTTTGAGATAGATTTTGGCTCCCCCCAGATCTTTGGTCATTTTCTCCGCATAATACAGCAATGATGGTCTTCCTGCATACTCCTCACCAAGCCTGTTTAATTCCTTTTTAAAATCAGGATCATCCCTTAGCCGCTCATATGCCTCTTCAAGCTCTATAACCGCATTCATCAGCGTTTCTGGAATATATTGTCCGCCGAAATCTCCAAATCTTCCTTTTGACATAACCATCCTTCTCCTTCATCAAGTATGCTCCCATTGGTGAATCAAGTTTTAAGCTCCTTTATTCTCCTTGCCCTGGACACAATCTCCAGGATTTTTGCAGGATCCTTGTATCCATCGGTCTCAACTCCGCTGCTGACATCAACGGCGTAGGGGCTCAGCTTTTCAATGGCCTGCGCTATGTTGGCTGAATTAATACCCCCTGCCAGGAAGAAGGGTTTTATAGTTTTGGGAACCAGGGACCAGTCAAAGACATTGCCCGTACCCCCGTAATGCTGTTCATGCCAGGTGTCCAGCAGCAGGTAGTCGCAGGAAAACTCAACAGCTCTTTTGACGTCTTCCGGACTCCTTACCCTTACGGCCTTAATGATCCTGTTTGGCACACGGGATTTCAGGGCTTTGATATAATCCCCGTTTTCATCGCCATGAAGCTGGACCAGATCAATTGCCCCCGATTCGCACAGTTGGATGATACGATCCATCTCTTCATTGACGAACACACCAACAGCTTTGATGGAAGGATTCAAAAGAGCCTTCATGGCTTTTGCCCTCTCCCCGTCCACCTGCCTTCTGCTTTTGGCAAACACAAAACCGATGTAATCCGGAAGAACTCTATTCACCGCATAGATATCCTCATCCCGCATCAGGCCGCATATCTTTATCCTAGCCATGCCTGTCACCTGCCGGAGCGGACTTGGAGCTATTAGCCTTTAAGTATGAGAGCATGGCTTTCTTATCCGAACTTCTCATCAGCACTTCCCCTATCAGAACTGCATCCACTCCCGCCTTTTCCAGCATGGCTATATCCTCCCGGGATTTGATGCCGCTTTCAGCAACATAGATGATATGCTCCGGAACAAGTTCTCTCAAAGCAATGCAGGTGTGTATGTCCACCTCAAAGGTTTTGAGATTACGGTTGTTAACCCCGATCACTCTTGCACCGGCCTCAATGGCAGAAGCGGCTTCTTCTTCGGTATGGGCTTCCACAAGGGCAGAAAGCCCAAGCTCATCGCATATTTCAAGATACCTGTTAAGAGTGTGGGTATCCAGCAGAGCACAGATAAGAAGTACTGCGTCTGCACCCAGAAGCTTTGACTCATAAATCTGATAGGCATCAATGATAAAGTCCTTCCTTAGGGTTGGAATGCTGACCAATTCACTGATCTCTTTAAGGAACAGGTCCCTGCCTTTAAAATATTCCGGCTCAGTCAGTACCGATATGGCATGAGCACCGGCTTCCTCATATTCCATGGCGATCTCTTTGTAGGGGAAAACAGGCGCTATTTCACCTTTGGTCGGCGAGGCTTTTTTGAGTTCGCATATAAATGATATTCCCCTGCTTTTAAGAGCCTTTTCGAAGGCAAAGGCTTCGCGGCTGTTTAAGCCTTCCTTTGCCCGATCCTTCAGCACATCATAGGGCACTATCTGTTTTGCCGATTCCACACGCATTCTGGCGGATTCGGCCAGGGTTTTAAGAATCATTTTTCCACCATCCTTTTTTCACTTTACTACTGGGCATGGGACAGCCAGATAAACTTATTCAACTGTTCCATTGCCTTACCGCTGTCGATGGTGTCTGCCGCCATCCTCACACATTCCCTCAAGGTTATGCTGTCATAATACATATAGAGGCAGACTGCGGAGTTGAGCAGCACCGTATCCCTTTTAGAACCCTTTTCACCGCTTAGTATTCTCCTGGCGATCCGGGCGTTCTCCTGTGGATCTCCTCCCATTAAGTCCTGAGGCTTGCAGTACTCAAAGCCAAATTGCCGCGGATCAAGAAAGAAGCTGTTGAGTTTCCCATTGTTGACTTCACAAACGGTGGTTGAAGTGGTCAAGGATATTTCATCCAGACCATCATGCCCATGCACCACCATGGCCTTCTTGATACCCAGGTTGCATAGCACTCTGGCGAGAGGCTCTACCAGGTTTTCATCATATACACCCAACAACTGCATATTTGCGTCGGCCGGGCTCGCAAGAGGACCCAGGATATTGAAGATGGTCCGCGCTCCAAGATCTTTTCTCACTGGGGCGGCATACTTCATGGCGGAATGGTAGTATGGGGCAAACATGAAGCAGATTCCGATTTCCTTTAACATCTTTTCACTCCTGGCTGCGGGAATATCAATCTTTACACCAAGGGCTTCAAGCACATCGGCACTTCCGCATTTACTGGATACACTCCTGTTGCCGTGCTTTGCCACTGGCACGCCTGCTGCTGAAATCACCAGGGATGAAATGGTGGATATGTTGAATGTGTATGCCTGATCCCCTCCTGTACCGACAATATCCAATACATCGCCGTCATGCTTTAGCTTTGCACCGTATTTTCTCATGATCGTGGCACAGGCTGTGATCTCGTCAATTGTTTCACCCTTCATCCTCATGGCTGTTATAAAGGATGCGATTTGTGCCTCTGTGGCGCTACCGCTCATGATTTCATCCATCACAGATTTGGTCATGTCAAAAGACAGGTCTTCCTTATTCAGAAGCTTATGAATTGCTTTCTTGATCATCATCATTCACCGCCTTTTCTCAAAAAATTGCTGATGATCACATCCCCCCGGGGCGTTAATTTGGACTCGGGATGGAATTGGAGGCCATAGATCTCATAGTCCCTGTGCTTTACCCCCATGACCTCCCCATCCTCATCTTCTGCGATGATCAGCAGTTCATCGGGAAGGGACATTCTCTCCACAACTAAAGAGTGGTATCTTGCCCCCTGGATGATGGGAGGCAGACCTTTGAACAGGGCACATCCATTGGCAATATGTATGCCGCTTTGTTTACCGTGGAAAAGCTTATTAGCAGGAATACCTGATGCCCCAAAGGCCTCACAGATTGCCATATGCCCAAGGTTTATGCCAAGTACCGGAACCTTTCCCTTCATCCGCATTACAAGTTCCTTGCATATTCCGGCGTTTCCCAAAGAGCCGGGACCTGATGATATAATTACGTAAGAAGGTGACAACTCAACGACTTCATCAACAGTCATCTCATCGTTGCGGATCACCTGGGTATCTTCATGGACGGCCGCTGAAAGCTGTACCAGGTTATAGGTAAAGCTGTCATAGTTATCAATGATCAGAACCATCACCCGTCCACCTCCCTCGCTGCAATTATGGCTTCCATTACTGCCTTTGCCTTGTTTTCAGATTCTTCATATTCCATCTCCGGAATGCTGTCGGCAACAATTCCGCCGCCGGCCTGGACGTAGACCCTTCCATTCTTTTTCACAGCCATGCGAATGGCAATACACAGATCCATGTTTCCCGTGAAGTCTATATAGCCTATGGCTCCGCCATAGATTCCCCGCGGCACCTGTTCCAGTTCCTCAATGATCTCGCATGCGCGAACCTTTGGCACGCCGGATAAGGTTCCTGCAGGGAGCAAAGCATCGATGGCATCCAGGGCATCCTTGTCCTTTCTGATACGCCCTTCAACTTCCGAGGCGATGTGCATGATCTTAGAATATCGCTGAATGGTTCTGCAGTGATTCACACGGACACTGCAATACTCCGATATCTTCCCAAGATCATTCCTCGCCAGATCAACCAGCATGTCATGTTCAGCCAGTTCCTTTTCATCTTCCAGCAATTTCTTTGCCAATGCCCGATCCTCCTCGCTGTTCCTGCCCCGGGGCATGGATCCGCCTATGGGAAGGGTTGTCAGCTTTCGATCCTTAAGCCTTACCAGGGTTTCCGGCGATGTGCTTATCAGCTGAATATCATGATTTTGCAGAAACACCATATATGGCGAGGGGTTTGTTGTTCTCAGAACTCTGTAGGCATTGAGAAGACTATCGGAATACTCTGTTTCATAGCGCCTGGAAATGATGGCCTGATATATCTCTCCTTCTCCTATGTACTCCTTTGTCCTGCTGACCATATCACAGAATTCTTTCTTTGATGTGTTGCAGACAAAACAAGGAACGCTTCTTGCCTCAGAAATCGGAAGAGGGGTCTGATCCGCTATCAGCCGGGTGATTTCCCCAATCTCATCAAGCGCTTTCTTATAGTTTTCTTCCAGCCCGTCGGTTCGCATGTTGGAAATTATGATGATCTTCTGCTTCAGGTGATCATAGGCTATAACCTTATCGAACAGCATGAGGTCAAAATCATTGAACTCGCTGCTCCTGAGCTTTAAAACCGGCTCTGAATATCCCACCATGGCATAGGAGAAATACCCAACAAATCCGCCGGCAAAGGGGGGTATGCCTGAAAGCTCAGGCGCCCTGAATTCCGACAGATATGACCTCAACACATCTAAGGGCTTTCGGGAATGCAGTATTCTCTTCTTTTCATCCTCAATAGTGATTTTGCCGTCCTTGCAGGTCACGCGAGCGATCGGGTCAAAGCCCAGGAAAGAGTACCTGCCCCATTTCTCCCCTCCTTCCACGCTTTCCAGCAGAAAGTGCCTGTCGCTAAAACTGGATATTCTGCGCAAAAGGGCTATAGGGGTTGTGATGTCTGCATAGATTTCCCTGCAGACAGGAATGAGATTGCATTTCTCCGCCAGTCTCTGGATTTCAGAAAAATCAGGCGTTGTCATCTTCTCACCTCGTCTCACTTTCTCTCACCTCATCTCATCTTCGTCTATAATATTTGCCGGGTCTGACAATAACCGCACCCTAGATGCCGGTCAGTCATTCCCGTATAAAATAAAAAAAGCCTTTGCCCCCAAGATAGGGACAAAAGCTTAGCTTCTGCGGTACCACCCAAATTGGCGCATTTTGCGCCCACTCATTTTTGCATACCATCATATGCATCCTGCTGATAACGGGCCGGTCCCCCGTAAGCGCCTACTCTCATAGGATTTCGGGCTTCCCTCACAAGTCCATTCGAAATAACCTCGCAGCCGCATTCTCACCAACCGGCGGCTCTCTGAATGCAAGATATTATTCCTACTCCTCTTGCTCTACGGTTTCATACCATCATTAAGTTTTTTCGCAATCATAACCGATTTCAATTAATGTCGCATTTGCCGTTATAAACCAATACTGTAATCATCTAAGCTGTGAATTTATGGATGATTGTAGCATGGTTTATCTTTCCTGTCAACCATATTTTATGATGCAAACAACCATCCTATGTTTATTTATTGTATGCATCACATGATAAGTACGTTACATTTATATAGTCCATTCATCATGGATTACACCTACCAGATACCAGGAATCTCCAGCCTTTTCGAATACCAGTCTCAGGCTTCTCCAGTCCATCCCCTCGTACTTGGGATCAATACCCGGGAAATGGTATTCCACAATGATTGCATTCTCATAAAACTCGAAACTGTTATTGATGGTATTTCCCTGTCCCAGAATCTTATTGTAGCCAATTTGTTCTGCCTCCAGAAAGTCTGCATCATAGACAAACCTGGAAAAATAATCACGGAAGCTTAGCTCTATCGGCTCTCCTATACCATCATAGCTTCCCCACACATATATCCCGGAATCTGAAACCATGCTTTTTATCTCATCCGAAGAGAATACAAGGTCTTTTTCGCCATCAACAAAACTATAAGGGCTGAATCGTACACCTTTCTCGGGATGGATCGCCTCAGAAAGCTTCTCAAAATCCTGAGTACTGATAGCGGTTAATACATCACGGGCTCTCTCCTCAATGATGTTCTTAATAGGCTCCTCGCCCCCTGCCTGCACTTCATCACCATCCGTTTCCTGATCCCTGCTACCCGGCGCGGATTCATTATCAGGATGGAATGGCTCGCCTTTTGGCTCAGAGGTATTGCTGGGTATTGGAACGGTACCATCATCATTGCGATCTATGGAAGTCAGACTGCATGATAACAGTACAAATGATACGATGAAGCATATAAATATAAGTGATCCCTTTTTCATTTGTGCCCCTCCTCTGGTTGCATCTTATTTAATAAGACGATTATACCAGGTTCCTGGTTCGATGGTAACGCCTTCTCATAATTCCGACTCTCCTGTAAACCGCTCATCAACGGACATTCCGTGAGATATGCGGTTTGTTGGTCAGCACTATCTTACCACCCGTGCTCCGCCACCGGACATAATCTTCTCCACTTCCTTAAGGCTCGCCATGGAGGTATCCCCCGGCGTTGTCATGGCCAACGCACCATGGGCCGCTCCATACTCAACCGCCTTCCGGGGATCTCCCGTGGTCATGAGACCGTAGATCAGCCCAGACGCAAAGCTGTCCCCTCCTCCAACCCTATCCATGATTTCAAGGCAATCATAATCCCGGGCTTTGAAGATCTCTCCACCTACACAGCACATGGCACTCCAATCGTTCACTGTGGCGGTTTTTACTGTTCTTAATGTAGTTGCCATCACCTTGAAATTAGGATAGGTTTCTATGGCCTCTCCAATCATCTTTCTGTATCCGTCCAGGTTCAGTTCTGTTAAATCTTCAGTATTGCCTTCCACCTCAAAACCGAGACAGGCGGTAAAGTCTTCTTCGTTGCCGATCATCACATCGATATATTTTGCTATCTCCCTGTTCACTTCACGGGCTTTTTCAAGGCCACCGATGCCCTTCCATAAGGACGGCCTGTAGTTTAGGTCATAGGAAACAATGGTTCCATATTTTTTTGCAGTTTGAACCGCCTCCAGCACCACATCAGGAGTGGTTTCAGAAAGTGCAGCAAAGATACCGCCGGTATGGAACCAGCGCGTACCATACTTGCCAAAAATGGTTTCCCAGTCAATATCGCCTTTCTTAAGCTGTGATGCGGCGGTATTTGCACGGTCAGAGACTCCCAGGGCACCGCGGATTCCGAACCCTCTTTCTGTAAAGTTGAGGCCATTTCTCACACAGCGCCCGATGCCGTCGTAGGGTATCCATTTAATAAAACGTGTATCAACACCGCCCTGCATGATGAAGTCTTCGATCAGCCTGCCCACCTCATTATCGGCAAAGGCGGTAACAACAGCAACATCCATCCCGAAGCATTTTTTCAGACCCCTGCTTACATTGTATTCACCGCCGCCTTCCCAGACCCTGAAGCTCCGGGCGTTCTTAATTCTACCTTCCCCCGGATCTAACCTGAGCATTACTTCACCAAGAGAGATACAGTCATACCTGCACTCATCCTTCTTTTTAACATTTAAAACACTCATAGCGGATTCTCCTTTCTCAAATTCCAAATAAACAGGCAAAATCCCGCTTTTCTCACAGCTGTCCCCTGGCCTCTTTTATCCTATGGATGAAGAGTCTGGATGTCTCAGTTATTTTGTCATAATCTCCGGTTTTTGCACCTGCTGTAAGACTGCTTCCGGCACCCAAAGCCACAGCGCCCGCCTTGATCCAGTCAGCAGCATTCTCAACAGACACACCTCCGGTGGGCATTAGTTCCGCCTGGGGGAGAGGCCCCTTGATGGCTTTGATGATTCGCGGCCCAAAAAGCTCTCCTGGAAATACCTTAACGATATCGGCTCCAGCCTCCATACAGTCCTGCACTTCCCGGATGGTCATGGCTCCCGGCATGCAGGCAATACGGTAGCGATTGCAGAGCTTGACAGTGTCCAGGTTAAGGCTTGGGCTGACAACATACCGGGCACCCGACAAAATGGCTATGCGCGCTGTTTCGGGATCAAGAACAGTTCCAGCACCAAGAATGATTTCATTCTCGCTGAACCTTGACGATAATGCCTCTATCACCCTATGGGCTCCCGGTACCGTAAAGGTGATTTCTATGGCCGGAACTCCTCCCTTAAGACATGCCTCGGCTATTCTAAATGCTTTGTCTTCGTTCTCAGCCCGCACTACAGCCACCAATCCCCTTTCCCTGATACGGGTTATGATCTGTTCCTTTTTCATGACCTTTCACCTCATTCTCCATTTTGCCATCCCCATGATCAGCCACCCATCCCACATCCCTTTGCAAATGAATGATTGGAATCGGAGCCATTGTTGAGGTATTTCGGCTAATATATTAATATATCACTATCAATTATACATGGAATTTTTGCCAGAGTAAATGGCTTGACAGATATATGCCATATAAAAAGCCATGGCGGATCAAAAAGACCCGCCATGGCTTTTCAAATACTATTAAATTGATACTCTGTAAAGAATACTTCGATCGGTCGAGCACCAGACCTGACTGAATCGTCATACTCTTTACATGTCCTATTCTGTCCGGTATTTGGAGCAATATACATCCATGCCCCAGAAAATTTTAGCAATTTTCAAAAACAAGGTGGCACTGCTCCCTGATACCCATCTCCTCAAAATATCTGTTTTCTCTGGGTATCCACTCATTAAGAAACCTTTTAAGCATCTCTTTTCCATTTCTTTTAAGTATCCTTCGCTCCTGCTCCATAGCATTAACATGGACAAATATCTTCAGATCATAGCTTACTGCAAGTGTCGGATGCATGCTGTAGGAGCCTTCAATAATGCTGAGCTGTTTTGGCTCAACCCGCACAACCTCCCCAAGAGCCATTCGCCTGCAGTCAAATACACGGTAACTAAACGGCTTTCTGCTTTTTAATCCCTGTATGACCTCCTGATAGAACCTTTCATAATCCACAAATCCCCCTGTCTCTTTAAACCGATCCTCAGTTCTCTGCTCGGGACGTAAGAAAAAATCATCCATATGGAACAGGTTGCAGTCGTATACATCGGCAATCAGAGCAGCCAGAGTGCTCTTGCCCGCACCGCTGTTCCCGTCTATGGCAACCACCACGTTTTTTTTGGATCTCATGAGTGAATCGATTGCAAGGAATATCTTCAGATGTTTGCGGTAATCGGATTTTACAATACGGTATGCAGGGGAATAAGCATCTCTGTAAATCTCACTGTGGCTCACCGGAGGATAACCCTCCCTTCGGTAGTCATCAAGATACGCTTCCAGTTCTTCGAGTGAATACTTTAAATCACCATTTATGCAGCATTGTCTGAGGACATCCAGTTTTTCTTCGAAGGATTCCATTCTTCCTTCAACTTCTTTTGCGGTATTGATAAAAAAGCGGTTTACTGTGGAAGGGTTAATATCAGTATCCCCTAAAACCGATATATCCAGCCTGCACAACCCGTTGCCTATATCGGTAAAAAAAGATCCGGCACCAGGTCTTTTACCTGCTTGCCTTACCGCCTCATATTCGTCCAGCAGCCGGTAAAGGCTTTTCTGCTCATTGCTGATGAAATGTCCCCCGGCGAATTCATTCTGAAAGATTAATTTTACCATGTCCTGAATCTGCATTTCAGGGTACAGCCCTGCATGCATCATCATAATACTTCTTAAGTCCACGTTATTTTGCACCCTCTGCATATCCGGCCTTTTTCAGGGCCATAATTATGACGGGAATCAGCACTAACTGGATGGCTATTCCGGGAAGTGCATTTATGAACGCTTCTGCCATAAACATTTCCCAGGTAAAGGCCGATCCCATGATTTGATAAAACACCAGGCTGGATATAGCCCATACAATTCTTCCAAATATCATGGACACAATAAGTGCCACATATATGTACTGATTCTTCTTGGGAAGAATCTTGTATAAAAGTCCGGCCGCAAAGCCATAGGCAGCCAGTTCAAAAGCCATGGGCACAGCACTCATCATGCGTGGCATGGTAAACAACACACTTCTGAGCACAGGGCAAATCAAACCGACAATCAGCCCATAAGGCCATCCGCAAACGAAACCTGCCAGAAGTACAGGGATATGCATGGGCAGCAGCATTTTCCCTATGGTTGGAATCTGCCCCGTCAGAAAGGGCAATAAGAGTCCCAGTGCCAGAAACAGGCCTGAAAGGGTTAGTTTTCTCGCAGAATGCTTTTTCATTGATCAAACCTCCATGAGTATTAATGAAGCCGGTACATATATCAAAGGTCGGGCATCTATTCAAACAATAAAAAATACCACAAAAATACTGCTTCCTTTGCAGAAGCAAATACCTTCATGGTATCCATAAACATAGACTATAAGGTAGTTACGGACAAAACATGCTGACTTCCTGACAGCTTTTTTTCATCATAGCATAGGCTGTCCGACCCTGTCAATCGTGCATGGTTAAATGATCCAGGGTTTAGTACAGGATATATGCCTCTTTCCCAATTGAAACCATCACATATGGAAATCCAGGCAAAAAAATGATATAATAATGATAATGTTTCTAATGAAAGAAGAGAAGAATGAGTAGCAGTTTTAATGATTTAGGCATTTCTCCTCCCATACTGAAGGCTATTGAGGAGATAGGCTACACCACGCCTACCGAAATACAGAGCAAAGCCATACCACATATATTAAAGCAAAAAGATACCATAGTCAGATCCAAAACCGGAAGCGGAAAAACAGCGGTTTTTGGTGTTCCAATACTACAGTTGACAGATCCTGAAGCTCCCGGTCCCCAGGGTTTGATCCTCACACCCACAAGGGAGCTGGCAGTTCAGGTGGACAACGATCTAAAGCTCCTTTCCAGGCATCTAAGGCACAGGACTACAGCTGTGTATGGCAAGCACAGTATGAATCTTGAAATCCAGGCCATCAAAAAGGGCCTTACCATCATTACGGGCACGCCAGGACGGGTTTATGACCATATAAGTAACGGCAATCTGGAAACCGGAAACATTCGTTTTTTTGTTCTGGACGAAGCTGACCGGATGCTGGATATGGGCTTTATCGATCAGGTTGAAAAGATTATCCGAACCATTCCAAGGGATCGGGTAACCCTCCTTTTTTCAGCCACCATACCACCCGAAATTGAGAAAATATGCGGCAAGTATATGAGAAACCCTCTCACCATTGAGATAGAATCTCGAACAAAGACTGTGGATACCATAAGCCAGTGTTATTTTCGTGTTGAGAACAATGAAAAGCTTACCCGTTTGAACCAGTTACTCCTGACCATACGCCCCGAAAGCTGTATGATCTTCTGCAACACCAAGATAGCTGTGGATCGTGTTACAAGGTTTTTGAACAAAAAAGGATACGCCGCTCAGGCTCTACATGGAGATATCCCTCAGGCCAAACGCCTTGCAACCATGCAGCAGTTTAAGAATG
>JAAYTP010000024.1 GCA_012518025.1 Clostridiaceae bacterium | reverse complement strand
GGAAGGAACTCAACAAAGGCACCAAACTGCATAAGCCTTGTAACATGGCCGATGTATACCTGACCCGGCTCAACATTTCCAGCAATACCCTCGATAATAGCAATCGCCTTATGCCCAGCCTCCTCATCCGGAGTTGCCACATACACCATACCATCTTCCTCGATGTCGATCTTGACTCCGGTCTCGGCGATAATTTTATTAATCACCTTTCCGCCAGGGCCAATAACCTCGCGTATCTTATCCACATCAATTTTGGTCTGGAATATCTTCGGCGCAAAAGGAGACAGATGATCGCGCGGTTCTGAAATTGTGGGCAACATGCATTCATCAAGAATCTGTATGCGACCCTTTCTGGTAATCTCAAAGGCCTGCCTGATGATCTCATAGCTTAGGCCATCCACCTTGATATCTACCTGTATGGCAGTGATACCATTTTTGGTTCCAGCCACCTTGAAATCCATATCGCCGAAAAAGTCTTCTATACCCTGAATATCCATAAAGGTTACAAACCTTTCCGGGTTGTCCTCGTCTACTACAAGACCGCAGGAGATACCGGCAACAGGTGCCTTAATGGGAACACCCGCATCCATGAGTGCCAGGGTGCTGGCACACACGCTGCCCTGAGAGGTTGAACCATTGGACATTAAGACCTCGGAAACAAGGCGGATGGCATATGGGAATTCCTGTTCGCTGGGGATAACGGGTTCAAGTGCCCGCTCAGCCAGAGCTCCATGCCCGATCTCACGCCTGCCGGGGCCTCTGGTAGGTCTTGCTTCTCCCACACTATAGGCCGGGAAATTGTAGTGGTGCATATATCGTTTTGTTTCCTCAATATCAACTCCATCAAGAGTCTGGACATCCCCCATCGGGCCCAGGGTAACATTGGTGAGCACCTGGGTCTGCCCGCGTTGGAACAGTCCCGAACCATGGGTTCTTGGAAGGAGAGCCACGTCGGAATACAACGGGCGGATTTCCATCATCCCTCTTCCGTCTATGCGCTTGCCCTCATCAAGGATCAGGGTTCTGACCACTTTCTTTTGAAGCTTGTACAGTGCATCGGCTATTTCCTGCTTCTGCTCAGGGAAGGTCTCGGCCAGTTTTTCCTGCACCGCATTGCAAACCGTGTCCACGTTCAAATCCCTGATGGTTTTATCGTCGCTCATCATGGCAGCCTTCATGTCTTCCCAGGCTATTTCATAAACTTTATTCCATATTTCATCGGGAACAACACAGCGCTCATACTCCGCCTTCGGTTTTCCAACCTCTTTGACAATATCGTCAATAAAGCTGATGATGCGTTTGATTTCATCATGACCCTTCTTGATTGCATCCAGCATGACCTCTTCTGTGACCTGATTGGCTCCTGCTTCGATCATGATTATCTTTTCCATATCAGCTGAAAGGGTGACATACATTTCGCTCTTTAATCGCTGTTCGGTATTGGGATTGATTACAACCTCTCCATCTACCAGGCCAAGAATGACACCGGCAATCGGACCATTGAACGGTATATCTGAAATACACAGAGCTACAGCGGTACCGATGATGGATGCGAATTCAGGAGAGTTGTCCTGATCCACAGAGAGAACTGTATTCACTATGGATACATCGTTTCTAAGATCTTTGGGGAAACGGGGGCGCATCTGCCTGTCTATGACCCGCGCCGTCAGGACGGCTTTCTCGGTAGGCTTGCCTTCTCTTCTGATAAACCCTCCGGGAATCTTTCCCACTGAGTACAGCCTTTCCTCATAATCGACGCTGAGGGGGAAGAAGTCTATTCCTTCCCGTGGCTGTTTTGACATGGTGGCGGTGGACAGAATAGCGGTGTCGCCATAGCGAACCATCGCAGCACCGTTAGCTAACTGGGCAAACTGCCCGACTTCAACCGAAAGTGTTCTGCCTGCAACTTCCAAGTTAAATACTTTTTTCATAATACGAATTCTCCTTCTCTTTTTCCCCGCTTTGCGCATGGCACATCCCGTAAAATCCATCTTAATAAAATGATGGTTCCGGTCTATGCTTTGCACTTAATTTAATCAGGGACAAAAGGTCAGGGAACAGGATTCCATATTGGAATCATCTTCTCTGATCTTCTGTTGCCCGTGATTAAATTAAGCGGGTATTTATATTATGTCATAAAAATGGGCGGAAAACCCGCCCATTTATTTTCTGATTTCAAGTTTAGCAATTAATTCACGATATCGGGTAATGTCCTTCTTCATCAAATAGTTCAACAGTCCTCTTCTCTGACCTACCATCTTCAACAGTCCTCTTCTGGAGTGGTGATCCTTTTTATGGGTCTTCAGGTGTTCTGTGAGATGATTGATTCTTGCTGTGAGAAGAGCTACCTGAACCTCCGGAGAGCCGGTGTCCCCCTCGTGAGTAGCATACTTTGCTATAATATCCTGTTTTAACTGTTTTTCCATTGCTGATAACTCCTTTCTTTTAAAAGCCGAATGCCCAGTAATTGACCGGAGTAACCAAAAACCGAGTCATCGGTTAATTATACTGTTGTATTTTAGCATACAAAGGTTGCCATGTAAAGCAAAATCCATGAGACACAACAGGAATTGCTCCTCATTTACCGTCCTTCTTTATTATGTACGCATTTTTCGCAACATAATCAATCCCGGAAACAACTGTGAGAACAACGGCTATGGCCATACAGATATCCCCTACAGGGAGCCAGGGAAGTATGAGTGAAACAGGAAAGTCATGAATGAGGATGGCCACAATGGCAATGATCTGAAAGATTGTTTTTATCTTGCCCAGTTTGCCGGCTGCTATAACGATACCCTGACCGGCAGCAACGACACGTATCCCGGTTACAATGAATTCACGGGAGATGATAATAACTACTGCCCATACCGACAGGTTATCTGTCATAACCATGGCCACCAGAGCCGTGGTAACCAGTAGCTTATCCGCTATGGGATCAAGGAACTTACCCAGTTCTGAAACAGAATTCTGTTTTCTTGCGATCATTCCGTCCAGAAGATCGGTGATGGAGGCCAGAACAAAGATAGCGGCCGCTGCATACCTGCCCCATTGATCCAGGCCAAGAAACTGTCCGAACCATCCCGGAACAAGAAAGAAAAGAAAAACGGGCGTTGCCAGTATTCTCGAAAGCGTCAATTTATTTGGAAGATTCATCCCCTGTTACCTCTCCGATCAAGTCGTACTCGTCGCAGCAAAGCATCTTAACCTTTACAACATCTCCTATATCAAGAGGGTGTGATGAAGCCACATATATCACTGGATCTATTTCAGGTGCTTCCATATAGGTCCGACCCAAATAGAAAATACCATCCTCTGCCACTCCATCAATAATTGTATCATAAGTTTTGCCAATTCGCGAACTGTTAAACCGGCCCACATTCTTCTGCTGTGCTTCCATGAGGGCTTTTCTTCTGGCCTCTTTAATCCTTGAGGGCACCTGATCCTTCATCCTGTAGGCAGGGGTACCCTCCTCCCGCGAATAGGCAAATACGCCAAGGTGCTGAAAATATCCCTTCTCCACAAAACCCTTCAGCTTCTGATGATCATCTTCGGTCTCACCCGGGAAACCCGATATCAGGGATGTTCTTAATGCAATATGGGGTATTTCCTTCTTCATATGCTTGAGAAGGGATTCTATGTATTGACCCGAACCTCTTCTGCCCATGGCTTTGAGAATGCTCTCCGAAATATGCTGGACAGGGATATCCATATAGCATGCCAGCTTGCTGTTACTCTTCATCTCCTGGATAAGGGCATCATCTATAAGCTCAGGATAGCAATACAGCAGGCGTATCCATCGTATTTTTTCTATGCAGCTGAGGGCTCTGATTAATTCTACCAGCCTTTTTTCTCCATATAGATCGGTGCCGTAAAAAGTGACATCCTGCGCGATAAGGACTATTTCCTTTTTCCCCTGTGCGGCCAGGAACTCGGCTTCCTTCAGAATGTTTTCAACAGGCCTGCTCCTGTATGGCCCCCTGAGCTTTGGGATTATGCAGTAGGTACAGTTATTGCTGCAGCCTTCGGCGATCTTGAGGTATGCATAGGGCTTGTTGTCACTCAAAACCCTGGTATTGTCAAGATAGTCAACTGTATTGGGAATATCACACCATATATGGTTTTCCAAACTCTCTCCATCGAGAAAGGCCTTTGTTTGCTCTGCCACCCGGGTAATACTTCCGGTCCCGAAAACCAGATCCACTTCGGGTATCTCGCTGATAATCTCCTCACGGTATCTCTGTGCAAGGCAGCCGGTAACCACCAATGCCTTAAGCTGCCCTTCCTCCTTCTGTCTGGAAGCCTCAAGAATGCTGACAATGGCCTCCTCCTTCGCATCTCCAACAAATGCACATGTATTAATAATGATAGCATCCGCCTGGGATAGATCCTCAACGGGAACAAAACCTTTTTCCTTAAACGCTCCAAGCATTATCTCGCTGTCCACCAGATTCTTAGGACACCCTAAGGAAATAAGCCCAAGGTTGTAGCTCAATTTATTTCCCCCAATTGCGATTGAATTTCTCAGCCCACTGTACCACAGGCTCATATGCCAGTCAAGGACGTGAAGAAAGAGGCGATTTCAGAGATTGCTTCACTCGCGATGACATACCGATGTTTCGCAGACGTGCAGCACAGCGACCGGGCTTTACGGGATTCCTAAAAGCATCTGAAACCTCTGCACCATTTGAAAATAAAAACAGCTTTAGGGCTCTTTTATTCCCTCACTGCTCGCTTCCTTTTTCGGTCAGGCAATGTAGAATCTCCTGGCAGCAGGCGTCCATGGCCTTGAAATCCATATAGGGAATATAGTATTTCTCCAGTCTGTCGTGATTTTCCTTAGCCTGCCTGATGCTCCCCAGAGCCACAGACATCACTCCATCAAACACAGTCCGGTTCTCCTCAAGTTCACTTTGGTGACGTTTCAAAAGCCCCGGATCCATCAGATCCATCATGTCAATAGTTCTGGTGGCGCCAGTATTACAGTGGTGATAGGTATTGGAGGTGGTTATGGCAGCATCAAGCCCGGGTATGATAAGGTGCTCAAGCTTGCGGGGATTTAATGCGCAATAGAAACCCTCCACATCATAGCCGCAGGTAAGAGCCCGGTTCCGCAGCCTCACCAGAATCTCTTCCTCACCGGAGCCCATATCCCCCCTTATCTGGTACACTGTACCCAGGTTGAGCAGAGAATCCAAATAATTGACGTACCCTTCAGGGGTAATGGCACTTGCAAAAAGGGAGCGTTCCCGGCCAGGCTCGCCTGTACTTTCCGTACCGGCAAACAGCTCCTTTTCCAGGCCTAAAATCAACCGGTTCAGTTTCCCTCTGTCTAAAGCCCGGGCGTAAATGGAAGCGCTTTGCTGATAGATACCATGGGCGGCACCTAGATAACCATAGGCTCTGGAAAACAGTCGGCTGATCTCACGACTGTCCTCAAAGATTTCATTCTTATGCTTTTTGATTCCTTCCTCATTCCAAAACGCCCCGAAATTCAGTATTTCATCTACAACGCCGGGATGCTTCGGATCTATCACATGGGGGGCGGTACCATCCATCATGGCCACTTTCAGATCCTGTATCAAGATTGCGTCAAGGGAATCGCTGTCGGAAGAGCAATGCATGAACTCCACTCTATATCCCCTGCTCAGCATTTCATGGGCGATCTTCTTCATAAACCGGGACTTACCTGTTCCCGGTCCACCCTTAATAACATAGATCCTGTTTGCCTGCTCCTGGGGGAGTATATAGTCATAATAGCTAAAAAACCCCAAACTGGTATTCCCACCTGGAAACATGTGCCTTGCTCGGTTTTCTGACATCCAATACCTCCAATTCGTTGTATCAGACCTTTACCAACGTATGCCAAGCAGAAGTGAGAGGTTCTCACTTCTTGCCTCACTATTATGCGATAGCTTTGTTGCTCCTCATAATATCATATTAAAAAAGCCCATGAATCATACTCATGAGCTTCTTTGTTATAGGTTGTCCCATTGGGGGTAAACTTACAGCAGCTGTATCCCCATCTTCTCACAGGCGTGAACCATATCCTCAGGCCAAACCGAGGAATGTACCTCCCCAATGTGAGCCTTGCCGAGAAAGAACATGCATATCCTGGATTGTCCGATACCGCCGCCCACCGTCAAAGGAAGGCTTCCCTCAAGAACATCCCTGTGGTACGGAAGGTTCCTCCGGTCATCACAACCCGACAGCTTCAACTGTTTTTCCAGGGTCTTTGCATCCACCCTTATTCCCATGGATGACATTTCCACGGCCCTGTTCAAAACCGGATACCAAAAAATAATGTCCCCGTTCAGATCCCAGTCATCATAGTCAGGAGCGCGGCAGCCATGCCTGCTTCCCGACTTCAAAACACCGCCTATCTTCATTATGAACACAGCTTTTTTCTCCCTGGCAATCCTCTCTTCCCGTTCCATTGGGGAAAGAGTGGGATAGAGATCCTCCAACTCCTGCGAGGTAATAAAGCATATGTTATCAGGCAGCTGCCTTTTCAGGACAGGATATCTTTCACAGACCATATCCTCCACTTTTTTGAACACTGAAAATATACCACGGACAGTAGCCATAAGGGTTTGTATGTTGCGGTCTTCAGGTCTGATAATCTTTTCCCAGTCCCATTGATCAACATAGATGGAATGGAGGTTGTCCAATTCATCATCCCTTCTGATGGCATTCATATCGGTATAAATACCCTCTCCTGCAGAAAATCCGTATCTTTTCAGGGCAGCCCGCTTCCATTTTGCCAGGGACTGCACAATCTCAACAACACTCCCGTTCATATTCTTGACATCAAAGGATACCGGTCTTTCAACCCCGCTTAGATTGTCGTTCAGGCCGGTTTTAGGACATACAAACAAGGGCGCTGATACGCGGGTCAGGTTCAACACCTCAGCTAAAGTCCGTTCAAAAAGATCCTTGACATACTTGATTGCTACTTCAGTTTCCCGTATGCTCATGTACGGCTTGTAATCCTTAATCGGAAATAAGCCAGATTGCATATTTAGTGCCTCCTTTAGCAGTACGACTTTTTGCTACTTTATCATACTGTTTTCTATCCAGTCAACCGGATTTTTGCATAATCGCCGAGATTGCCACGCTCTGTTTTTCAGGGTTCACCAACCGCATCCCTGATGTTAAACGTGAGAAGTTGGAGGTAAATTAAAATAAGGGTTGCGTAGAAAAACTGGAGGAATCCAACCTCTAATCTCCCATCTCACTGCCAGAATGTCATAGGGTGGGGTGAAATGACGAATCAATCTCCTGCTTAGAGGTTAGATGTCAGAGGCGTCTTTTCCCATTGGCGGGATTGTGACAGGCTGAAACAAACTCTTCACGGTCTCATGGGGCTTACCCGGACTACTGGCCAGTGCTTCTTCCATGAAATAATCCTGGGCACTCAGCCTCTTTTCATCCTCTGGAGAGGGGGGCAGAGTATATCTGCCATCCTTGTGCTGGCGCCTTGCCTTGACATTATCATTAAGATAAATCTCCAGAATATGGCGAACCCGTTCTTTAGCGTCCTGATCCTCAACGGGGATCAAGAGTTCCACACGTCGGTCCATATTCCTTTCCATCCAGTCCGCGCTTGAAATGTACACATCCTCACTGCCGCCATTGCAAAAGCAGTAGATCCTGCTGTGCTCCAAATACCGGCCTACAATACTCCTCACCTTAATATTCTCACTGATCCCTTCAAGCCCGGGTTTTAAGCAGCACATACCACGCACAAGCAGCTCAATCTTTACTCCTGCGGCTGATGCCCGATAGAGTCGTCCGATGATATCAGAATCCACCAGGGCATTCAGCTTCGCCTTGATATAGGCCGGCTTTCCCTCAAGGGCATTTCTTATCTCGCGGTCAATCAGGTAATTAAAGTGTTTCCGCAGCATGGTGGGCGCAATTACCAGCTTCTTAAGGCGCGGTTTTTCACAGAACCCTGTGAGGGCATTAAATACCGTTGAGGCGTCCTCCCCTATGTACCTATTACAGGTGAGAAGTCCAATATCGGTGTATATCTTTGCAGTTTCATCATTATAATTTCCAGTACTCAGGTGGACATACCGGTTAATGCCCTCTTCTTCCATTCTAACAATCAGGGTTATCTTGCAGTGGGTTTTCAGACCCACCAAGCCATATATAACATGACAGCCTGCTTTTTCCAGGCTTTTCGCCCAATGGATGTTATTTTCCTCATCAAATCTGGCCTTCAGTTCAACCAGCACCGCCACCTGCTTACCCTGCTCGGCAGCCTCTGCAAGGGCTCTTATAATGGGCGACTTTCCGCTGACACGGTATAAGGTTTGCTTTATCGCCAGAACACGGGGATCCCGGGCGGCTTTTAGGATCATGTCCACTATTGGCTCAAAGGATTCGTAGGGATGATGCAGCAGGATATCCCTTTCTCTTATGGCTTCAAAGATATCCCTTCCATCAGCAAGGTCTTTTGGGATCTGCGGGATATAGGGCTTATACTTTAATTCTTCAAACCCTTTGATATCATGTAGCTCCAACAGAAATGTCAGGTCCAGCGGGCCGTCAACCAGATACACATAGTCTTCCTTAAGATCCAGTTTTCTTTGCAGAATTTTCATCAGCATCTCGCTTGACCCTCTGGACACCTCAAGCCTTACCGCCTGACCCCGGATCCTTTGTTTGAGAGATTTTTCTATTTCAATCAGAAGGTCTTCGGCCTCATCCTCGTCAATAGCCAGATCTCCGTTCCGTGTCACCCTGTATGCACAGGCTGCCTTAATCCTTTTTCCCATAAAAAGCCTGTCAATGAACATGGAAATAACATCTTCCATGAGGATAAAGGTCTTCTTTCCAGATCCCTCCAGCTCCACCAACCTGGAGAAAATCGGAGGTACCTGGACTGTAGCAAAAATATCTTCCTCATCTGGTGCACTGTTATGAATCAGCACACCGATATTAAGTGTCTTATTCTGGATCAGGGGAAAGGGCCGGCCAGGATCCACAGCCATGGGTGTCAATACCGGATAGATAACACTGTCAAAATAATCGGACAGGTAATCTGTCTGAAACTGATCCAATTCTCCTGGGGATAATATATTAATGCCTTTATCCCTGAGTTCAGGAACAAGTTTTTTGCTCCACAGGCAATATTCTTTGGCTACCATTATATCTGTCCGCCGGGCGATCTTCTCCAATTGAGCAGCAGGGGTAAGCCCCGTTGCATCAGGCTTGCTAAAGCCCGCATTTATCTGGTCATTGAGGGAACCTACACGAACCATAAAAAACTCATCAAGGTTTGAGCTGACAATGGCAAGAAACTTAAGCCTTTCCAGCAACGGATTGCTTATATCAGCGGCCTCGTCAAGTACCCTCTGATTGAACTCCAGCCAGCTAATCTCCCTGTTGATAAAGTCTTCAGGTTTGGAATAATACATAGACTGCATCCTTTCAATTCCACAGGCTTTGTTCTTTCTGTTTCTGTTGCCCCCGTTCAATCTGTTTTAATGACCCTCCGGGGATCAGATCAAAAACCCTTGTAACGAACCTATGGGTGTGCACTCCTGTCCTCGTCTATTCCATACATACTCAAAACGCTGCTCGATAATGCCTGAAGCCTTTGTCCCGCATTAGTAGCCCAGTTCCTCTCCCACTATAACCACCTTTATCCGGTCAGGAACAAGCTGCTGCCTGGAAATCACATAACTGCTGCATATCCTGTCCGGGCTTTTGCAGTCCTGACAGAAGCCCGTCTCTACGCAGGGTGTTTTGCGGGAAAGACGTGCAGCGTTTGCCGGAGCTGCGATCTGTTCGAGTCGGTTGATGGCCTCCTCAAGATCTGTAACAATTTTATTCCGCCCGGTTATGACGATCACATTATCCGGACCATATATCATTGCCGCTACCCGGTTACCCCGTCCGTCCACATTGAAAAGTTCCCCGTTTTCTGTAACAGCATTGGTACTGGTCAGATAAGCATTAACCGAAAAGCTCTTGCGAAAAACCTCGGTAATCTGATCCGGTGTCAGACCTTTCTCATAGCGATCATAGAATATGTAGCGTCCCGAGCGTAAATGATCGATAACCCCAGTTTCAAAAAGGGTTACGGATCCCCCGCATGCCACCGTGTCCCCATCTTTTATCAGGGTCTCCAGCAGTGGTACAACCTCTTCCCGTGATTCCACATACCAGGCCTGCATCCTATTTTTCCGAAGATTCTCCATGGTTCTTTCAATTCTTTTCATCATAACTGCTTTTAAATGCTTATCCATGACAACACCTCCATAGCTATGTAGTCATATTATACCATAAACGGAAACCTGGAGTTCATGAATTAAACTCCCTTCCCTGCCACCATACAACAAAAAATCCGGTCTGGGAATCCTTATGTGCCCAAACCGGATCTTCACATATTTATGTAGTTGGCAGATCAGAAATAAAGCTTTGAGGCTTTCAGTATACCGTCGATGGAGCGAAGTTTGTCGAGAATGTCGTCGCAGATATCGCTGTCCACGCTGACAAAGGAGACTGCCTTGCCATCCTTGCTGTTCCGGCTCCACTGCATTGCCGCAATATTGATATTGTTCTCACCCAGGAGGGTTCCGACCTTGCCGATAATCCCGGGAACATCCATATTCTGCAGAGCAATTACATATTGGGTTGGCTCAAAATCCAACTGGTAGCCAAAGAAGTCCACAATCCTTATGCTGTCACGGGCAAACACGGTCCCCGCTACGGATAGAGTCCTGTCTTTGCGCTCGATCTTTACGGTGATCAGATTGGTGTATTTATCAAGGGTGCTGGATTTGCCTTCAACAAGCTCGATACCCATCTCGTCAAGCTTCATCATTGCATTTACATAGTTCACATCGGAATTCATGATGGTGGCAAGCAAACCCTTGACCACCGAGAGGGTAATGGGTTTTGTGTCCACATTCACCAAATCACCGCTATATATGATCTCAATTTTCTTTATTCTTTCCTTCTCGGCCTGGAAATAAATACCTCCCAGTTTTTCTCCGAGGCTTATAAAGGGCTTGAGTTCGTTCAAGTCGCCGGAGATGTGGGGCATATTTACCGCTGATACCAGTTCGCCGTTCAAAACAGCCTCAACCTGTTTGGCAACGCCCAATGAGCAGTTCAGATTGGCCTCCTTTGTGGAAGCGCCAAGATGAGGTGTAAAGATAACCTGATCCAGTTCAAGAAGCTTGTTTTCATAATCCTGTTCCTCAGGGGCTTTGTTGAAGTTGGGTTCAACTTCCTGCACGTCAAGAGCGGCCCCTGCCACATGACCGGAAACTATGGCATCATAGAGGGCTCCCTCATCGATCATGCCTCCACGGGCTACATTGACAATCCTTACACCCTTCTTACACAGGGCAAGTTCACGCCTGCCGATAAGGTTTTTGCTCTCAGGGGATTTGGGTATATGGATGGTGACCACGTCTGCAATCTTCAAAAGGTCATCAAGGTTTTCAATGCGCGTAATGCCCAGCTGGCTGACTCTCTCATCGGAGATATAGGGATCATATCCCACAACTTTCATGCCCACACCCTTGAGTTTTTTAGCCACTATGGAACCTATCTTGCCAAGGCCAATAACAGCTGCAGTCTTTCCTTCCAGTTCCTCTCCAATGAACTTGCTTCTTCTGAAGTCTTTGTTTTTAGCAGCGTGATGTGCCTGGGGAATATTTCTGAACACTGAAAAAATCAAAGCGACACTAAGTTCAGCAGCCGCATTGGTGTTACCCTCCGGGGTATTGACAACGGTAATGCCACGCCTGGTACACTCTGCCACATCAATATTGTCCACTCCGTTGCCTGCCCTTCCGGCTACCTTCAGGTTCACTGCTTTATCCAGCACTTCACCCTTTACTTTTGTGGCACTTCTTACAATGATTGCGTCGTAGCTACCGATAATCTTTACCAGCTCTTCCTTTGATATTCCAAAAGGAGTGTCGACCTCGAAGCCCTTGCTTCTAAGATATTCAACACCATTGGGAGCCATCTTATCGGTTACGATAATTTTTGCCATGATAATACCACCTTCTTAAATAAATTATACCGGACGAGCACCAGGGGAAGGAGTCCTTTACGGAAATCGTTCCCTGCTCACAAAAAGGAAAAGGGCAAACAAGTGTTTGACATGCAGATTTAACTGCAATAATATGGCTTAACATGATTCGGCCATATTAACTCATGTCTCACTCTGTCCTTTTGCCTGAGAGATACGTTCCCTTTCAGAACTTGCCCCTTCGGCGCCAAATCGGTCTCTCCAGAGTTCCGTCAGGTTAAGGTCTGTTTACCTGAGAGTGTGACTCCTTCGGTGTGCTGACGGGCAGCATCTCTCCCTCAACCTTCATCCGGCGTTTAATTCACTGTTTCATCCCCGTTCGGAATGATTGTTAAATATTTAATAATTTGATTATACTCCAAGGCATGTAATTGTCAAGGAAAAGAAACATGAAGGATAGCGTGGCAAGAGCAGGTGGAATATCTTCAGGGTACTTTGCTCATAATAATTAAGGCTGGCATCACAAGGTTCATGTGGTGCGCCAATAAAAATAATCCCATAGGAGGTTAACCATGCGAAGGATTGCAGTTCAGGAAGGATTGGACGGGGTCAGCGATTATCTTACTGAAAAGGGATACCATGTTGAAAGAATCGGTTTCGATGCAGCAACACAGGTCAAAGACAAAGACTACGACGCCGTTGTTCTTTCAGGAATGAACGATAATTTCATGGGTTTTCATGATGCCGTAACCCGTGCTCCGGTAATAATCGCAACAGGTATGTCCGAAGAAATGATATACCAGCAGTTGGAAAAACGTCTGCACTAGCCTCCAGGGTCTACTATTCATCCCGCTTGTCTTCGACCAGCGTAACATGTTTCCGGCTGGCTTTGCTTCAGGCACGTTGAGTCGGTCAATATAAGACTTGCCATTATTCTTGTCGCATTTCCTCTGGTTATCAGGTTCGGTTCCACCTCAACAACACATTCATCCTCCAGTCCAGAGCAGGCTTTGAAGGATCCGGGGTGAGGCCTTGCGAATTTATCAATAAACCATGGGATCTTATAGGGATGTCCCAAAACAGTTGCTATCCCTCGATCTGAATGTTACCGATATAGCTTGATATCAAACTAATTACAAGAAAATTTTAAGCTTTGGCTTAACTGTAAGGCATGATGCTTAAAAATAGAACCCTTAAGCCGGAAAAATCGACTATGTGTTATTCACCGAAAAAGAGCCTTGTGACTAAACTGTATTAGGAATTCTTTTCGGGAATATTCTCATGGATCATACGCTTCGATTGTTTCTTGTAATGATTCTTTTCGGCCTGCTGGGCGGGGTGGTAAACTTCATATACAGCTATCCCGGTAAGAATAAGAAAGGTTCCGGTCCTGTGGTTTCTGATCTTCTGAAATCCCTGATTACAGGGGTTGCTGCATCATTTCTGGTTCCCCTGTTTCTCAATATGATATCCAGCAATATAGTCAGGGAATCCGAAACAGATCCCATCAAGCTGGTGGTGTTTGCGGGCTTTTGCGTTATTGCTTCGGCCTCTTCAAAGGCCTTTATCAGAGGCATCTCCAACAAAGTCCTGGAAAAGGTGAACAAGGTAGAGGAAGATGTCCAGGCCGTTAAAACTGAAATAAAACCTGTTATTTTAAAGCACACTGAGATAGATAAAGCCGGCAGCGGCGATCGGGATGCCGAAGGCACCATAAATCCGGAAACTGGCTATGAGAAGGCCGGGCAGATTGAAGCCAGCAAGATGAAGGTGTTAGAGAAATTGTCCAACAGTGAATATGCCTTCCGTACCGTTAACGGCCTTGCAAGGGATGCCAATATGGAGCCAGAACTGGTGCAGGAGTGCCTGGAGGATTGTATATCCAGTGGACTTGCCGGCCTGATAGACAATGGTTTTGGTACTCGATTCTATATCACTGAGGATGGGCAGGCTCATCTGCTGAATCACCAGTCCATCAATCACCCAGCAGGGCTTCAGCAAAGTCCTGAGGTATGAAGGGCTGCAGATCATCCATCTGCTCACCCACACCCACAAATTTCACGGGTACATTGAGTTCATCCTTGATGGATAGGATGATTCCCCCCTTTGCTGTGCCGTCAAGTTTGGTCAGAATGAGCCCAGTCAGCTGTGAAACCTCTGAAAAGGTCTTGGCCTGGGTTACCGCATTCTGACCCGTTGTGGCGTCAAGCACCAGCAAAGTCTCAACATCGGCCTGGGGAAGCTCCCTGTTGATAATACGGAACAGCTTCTTAAGCTCTTCCATCAGGTTCTTCTTTGTATGGAGGCGTCCGGCGGTATCACAGATCAGTACATCCACGTCCTTTGACCTGGCAGACTGGATGGCATCAAAGATTACTGCGGAAGGATCTGCACCCTCCGAATGCTTGACAATCCCCACTCCGGCACGGTTCGTCCATACCTCCAGCTGGTCGATGGCTGCAGCACGGAATGTGTCAGCAGCTGCCACCAGCACCTTTTTGCCCTGTAGCTTGAGCATGTGAGCAATCTTCCCGATGGACGTGGTCTTGCCAACTCCATTGACACCTATAACCACAATGACAGAAGGCTTGGTGGAAAGATTCAAACCGGCGTGTTCATGGCTTAATTTCTCTGATATGATCTGCCTGATGGCTTCCCTTACACCCTCGGCGGTGGTGATCTTCTCCTTTTTAACCATAGCCCTGAGCTGGTCAATGATACCCACAGAGGTTTCTACCCCTACGTCTGAAGTGATAAGAATCTCTTCCAGCTCTTCAAAAAGCTCCTCATCCACCTTTCCGAAGGACACCAGCACCTGGTCAATTCTATTTGCAATGGATTCCCTTGTCTTTTTTAGACCATTCTTTAGTTTATCAAATACACCCATGGTTTTCCTCCTGTTATTGTATGGCATCAGATGCTTTCTGGCAGGGTCATCCCGCATTTTTTTTCAAGGCTCTCATCCAGCCTCAGGGACACTACCTTGGATACACCGTGTTCCTGCATGGTAACACCGTACAGGGTGTCGGCAGCTTCCATGGTGCCCTTACGATGGGTGATTACAATGAATTGAGCCTTGTCGGTGTATTGCCGGATATAATCGGCAAATTTGTAGACATTGGCATCATCCAGGGATGCTTCGATCTCGTCCAGGATGTAAAACGGGGCTGGACGCATCCTCAAAATTCCGAAGATCAGCGCAATGGCAACCATTGCCTTCTCCCCTCCGGAGAGAAGAAGCATGTTCTGGAGCTTTTTACCGGGCGGCTGAACGATAATGTCAATATTGCTTTCAAGCACGTTCTCCTCATCACTAAGCTGTACCTCGGCATGGCCTCCCTCGAACAGTTCTCTGAAAACAATGTTGAAATTACGGTTGATCAGCGCAAACTGCTCCACAAACTGCCTTTTCATCACTTGAGTGATTTCATAAATCACACGGTTGAGCTTTTCCTCCGACTTAACCAGGTCATCACGCTGTGTTTGCATGAAGGAATACCGTTCCTTAGTCCTTGCGTAGTCCTCTATGGCCGCCACGTTCACCGGACCAAGGTCGCGGATCTCAGCCTTAAGCTCAGCAATCCTTGTTTGGGTTGCTCTGATATTTGTGATTTCCTGCCGTAGAGGCTCAGCATTTCCGTAAGTCAATCCATACTCGTCCCAAAGCCTGTTCTGAATGGTTTCCAGTTCAGCCTCCATTTTGGCTTTTCTGGCTTCCAGCCTTCCCATTCCCTCCTGTAAGGTCATAATAGTGTTATTATGACTGGTTACGGCATCAAGCATGCCTGATAATTCTTCCTCCAGCACCCTTATTTCTTCAGTAATGCTCTCGGATTTTAATTCAAGGCCGGTCTTCTCCTCTTTCATGCTGCGAATCTTTTCCTGCACGCCTGCGATTGAGGCCTTAAATTCCTCAATACGCTCCAGGTTTCGTTTTCGATCGGCCTCACGTTTTTCCAGATTTCCTGTGATACTGCCCTGCTCTTCCTTGAGTTGGGCAAGCTGTTCCTTCATGTTCTGGATGCTCTCTGCTATGGAATTAACCGAAACCCTATAATCATTTATATCTGTGTGGAGCAGGTTTCGTCTGTCCTGCTCGTCCTTGTTCTTTATCTGCTGGGACCGGATCAAATCCTTCAAAGCCTGGATCTCTTCCTCTATCCTGCGAGTGTTTTCATCTTCAAGGGTACCTTCGTTCTCAACCTTCAGGATGCTTCCTTCAATTTCTTGCTCCTGCTGTCTTAGCATCTCCACTCTGGCAGTCAGACGCTTTATGTTTTCCAATAATCTTGCAACATGGCTCTCGTCCCTCAGCCTTATCAGTTCCAAATCAGAAAGGGCTTTTCGGCTTGCTTCCAGTTGTTCGGTAATCTGCCTGTTTTCCTGTTCGACTGCACTGATCTCTCCGTCCAATACTTTTTGACGCTTACCGGCAGACCTTATTTTACCCTCAAGCTCCTTTATTACCCTATGCCTGCTAAGGAGGCTGGACAGCTTGGACGACTGGCTGCCGCCGGTAATGGAGCCGCCGGCATTCAAAAGCTCGCCATCCCTGGTTACAATACGGAAAGCGTAACCAAAACGCCTTGCCATCTGGATGGCTGAATCCATATTGTCAACAATAACCGTTCTGCCAAGAAGATTTAAAATGATGCCCCTGAACCTGCTGTTGCAGGATACCATATCGGATGCTATGCCCTCAAAACCTGTCAT
>JAAYTP010000023.1 GCA_012518025.1 Clostridiaceae bacterium | reverse complement strand
GAGATAATGATCATGAAGTAAGAACGGGAAATATATTATAATGGTATCCGTAAAATCTTTGTTTGGGAGAGAACTATGGATACCATTGTGAGTGAAATTGCAAAAACCCGTATGATCAGGGATGTTAATGATGCTCTGTCAGCATACGGGTTGTTTGTATCTTCCATTGAATTTGATTCAAGCGTCAATTTCTCAGTGATAATAAAGCTGAGCCCCCATGATCTGCCAGAAACCAGTCATTCGAAAAACATAGCTGTCCCTGAAGGGACAGCATGCTAGTCCGGCCATGGTTGCAAGGCAGCCATGTTGCCACAAATTGATTGTGTAAAGGTCAGTCAACGACAGGTGCATCTCTGAAGAGCAGACTGATGGAGTAAAGCCCTGCAACTCCCACAAGAGAGTATACTATTCTGCTTCCCAAGGTCGCTGTTCCAAATATACCTGCTACCAGGTCGTATTGAAAAAGGCCTACCAGCAGCCAGTTAAGAGCGCCTATGATGACCAATAAGAGTGCTATTCTGTCAATTGGTGTTCTCATACTCCCGACTCCTTTACAATAATTTCGGGCGCGTTCTACGCCTTCATTTAACTATTCTGTACAAATAATAAGGAAATAATGCGCTGCAATACTTGTAAATCATCATACATAGCCTGCTATGCATGTTTCCAGTTTAGCCCATGGGAAATCAGGGTATCATCTCAGCAGGTTCTCTATAAGGTCTTGCGAATAGCAGGATTTTGTGTGATATAATATTAGCGTTTTTAGTTTGTTCAGTTTTTGATTGTGCTATGAAAGAGAAAAAACGGAAAGGGAGGCAAAAGCTATGGCAGATTTCTGGGATCAAGAGATAATGTTAGGCAAATTTGTAAAAAACAGCCGAGAGGAGATTCATATCAAGCGTGTCAGTAAGAACGGAAGGGACTATGTTGATATCCGAACCTTCTGGTTTGACGCAAAAAGTGATGAATTCCGGCCAAGCCAGAAGGGGCTTGCCATTCCTCTTGAGTTTGTCGGCGAACTCAGGAATATACTTGATGATGTGGAATAATGCTTCAACTGCGCCCACCGAACGAATTCGGCGGGCGCAGTATATCAGAACCGCACAGGCTGCCGGCAGGCAAAGAGAAGGTGCGGATGTAATAGAATATGCATGGAGCTTTACAAATGTGAAAGCCATACAGGCCCCTGACCGGGTAAACCTGAGAGGGAAAACAGCAAGGGGTGCCTTTGGGTGAAACCACTGAATAGTCCGTATATTCCTGACACTAAAGTGACTGCCATGTTCGTGTCCCATAATATGCCGGAAGAGATGATGAGCCTTCTTGAGGGGTTGATACCAGTTCTTATCCGAACAATGGATCTGGAGGGATTACCTGATCCAGTCAAAAGCCATCCGGATATGCAATTGGTCATCCCTGCAGAAGGCGTTATTGTTCATGCCCCTAACCTTCATCCCAAGGTGGCGGAGCGCCTCAAAGACCTGGGGTATATTTTGGTGTCGGGAGAAAAAACGCCCGCCGGAAGTTATCCTCTGGATATCCCCTACAACGTGGCCGTTGTGGGCGATCATGCCTTCTTAAATACGCGTTATTCTGATGAAGTTGTACTTCAATGGCTGAAAAAAACCGGAAAAACTATATCCCATGTGAATCAGGGCTATGCAAAATGTTCTGTTTGCATCCTGAATAAGGAAGCTGTGATAACATCCGATTTGGGAATCTATCGCGCTGCCCTTGGTAAAAATATCGATGTGCTACTGATTCCGCCACAGAGATCCATATCCATTCCCGGGTACGACTATGGCTTTATTGGTGGCTCAACCGGTCTTGTTTCCAGTAAAAAAATAGCGTTTACCGGGGATCTGAAAACTCTTGACAGTTGGGAGTCCATTCTTTTATTCCTTCAAAAATATGGCATAACGCCGGTAACGCTGGGCGCAAGCGCCGTTCTGGATCTGGGCAGCCTTATTCCTTTATGTACCGTATAACGGACAATAAGGGTGACATATACTACACCTGAAAGGATGTGAGAGAATGCCATCCTTCAGGGTTGACTACATGAAGGACATTAAAGGATTAGCCCATTACATCGAGAAAAAAATGGCTCCTGAGGCCTTGCAGGGAGTACGTGTCCGGTATGATGATAACAGCGTTGTAATCATTATCGGCGGATATGTGAGAAGAAACGGCAGGCGATTCTCCCACGTGATTCATCGTGTTTCGGATTCCCTTGCCGATTATATTCTCAAGTCATATGAAAAGGATATCCTGTCCAGGATCATCAACCGAATCTGTGATGGGCTGCCAAAAAGCGATCTTGATGAGATTAACCGTATAGCCTGCAAACACCTCTACCCCGAGAACTCCACTGAAAAACATATCAGTGACAGGCGAAGACTCATTTCTGAGAAGATTACGGAGTATCTGAAAACCTCCCGGAATCTGACGCTGGATGGTTTCATCACCTTCAGGCTGGGTGAGTATGTAAAAAAACTCGAAGCAGAGGTTGACCGAGCCATCAGACAGTATTTTGTTGAAAGGCAATATGAAGAATATATAAATCTTCTGACCACTTTTATCAGGATGCAGTGTCCCAAGGTTCCCGAGCTGCATGTTTTTGCCCAGAATGATGGTTCCTACCGGGTAGAGGGTACGGGTCCCTTTGAGATACCTGATGACATCACCACGAGCTATGGTATCGAGAAAAACAAGCCGGTTATCCATGACGATGATTTCATGATCGGTTTTCTGCTGACCTGCGCCCCCATTAGGATTTTCATCCATAATGCCGATAAATTTAGAAACAAGGAATTACTCAACACCATAAAAACGGTATTTTCGGAGTGTGTCCTGGTGAAAGACTGAGTTATGCCGGTTTGCGGCATTAAAACGGTAAATTGGCGTGAAAGCATTGTATACAGAGGAGAAATTGTTGTATAATGTAATTTGAATCTTAGAGGGTAAGTGGGGTAATCCAGTTGGCATTCAAAGTATTTCAGTCTGTTATATCAAAAATTCGTGAAACTATAGGTAACGATTTTGGCATTACCGATGGAAATGGTAGTGTGATCGCAAGCACCATTGAAGAAGAAATCGGTATGATCCACGATCAGTGCTCCGATTTTTTAACTTCAAATGCAATGTACATTGAAAAGCCGGGTCTGGTGATGAAAAAGATCGAGATAAATGGTCGGCTGGACTTTGTGCTCTATCTTGTGAGCGATCATCCCGACAGGAAGAAGTATGCTGAGCTGATTGCCATCAGCCTTGAGAATGCCAAACTCTACTATGATGAAAAGTACGACCGCAGCAATTTTATGAAGAATATCCTGCTGGGAAATATTCTGCCAGGTGATATCACCATCCGGGCAAAGGAACTGAGAATCAAGACCCAGTCGAGGAGAATAGTCTATCTGGTTCGGACCGAAAAAACCCGTGAACTCTATGCCTACAATATTATTCAAAGCCTTTTTCCCAATAGTGCGAAGGACTATATCATCCTCCTTGATGACCAGAATACAGTTCTGATTAAAGAGCTCAAAGAGCGTGAGGATAATGAGGAAATCCATAAGAAGGCGCGCATTATCATTGATACCCTGAGCAGCGAGCTCATGATAAAGGCCAGCATCGGTATTGGAACCGTGGCTGAGTCTCTCAGAGATGTGGCGCGCTCCTACAAGGATTCCCAGACAGCGCTGAGAATCGGACAGATTTTCGAGGCTGACAAGAATATTGTTGACTACAATAACCTGGGAATAGGCCGCCTGATATATCAGCTGCCCACCACACTCTGTCGGCTGTTTCTAAATGAGGTCTTCAAAGAGGGAGTCCTGGAAACCATCGACTCCGAGACCATGATGACCATTCAGAAATTTTTTGAGAACAATCTCAATGTCAGCGAAACCTCGCGTCAGCTTTTCATACACAGAAATACCCTGGTCTATCGCCTTGATAAGATTCAAAAAATAACAGGGATGGATTTAAGAAAGTTTGATGACGCCATCTATTTCAAAGTGGCCATGATGGTCAAGCGTTATCTTGATGAAGTTTCCAAATAAACAACATCCCAGTTTATGGGGGGATCCTTTTGATAAGGTTTGTCGATACTACTAAGGTTTATTCAAATGGTGTTGTCGGTATTAAAAACCTTACACTTAGAATTGAAAAGGGAGAATTCGTATTTGTCATAGGCGCCAGTGGATCGGGTAAATCAACATTTCTGAAACTGATCATGCACGAAGAAACCCCAAGTGAGGGGGAAGTGTATGTAAACGGATACAGTGTACATAATATGCCCAAGTCTGAGGTGCCCTATCTCAGACGCAGCCTGGGCGTTGTCTTTCAGGATTTTCGTCTGCTTCCAAATAAAACTGCTTATGACAATGTAGCATTTGCCATGCAGATCGTTGAGGCATTGCCCCGTGAGATCAGGCGACAGGTTCCTCTGGCGCTCGGACTTGTGGGGTTAAGCAAAAAAGCAAGAGCCTATCCCGAACAAATGTCCGGCGGTGAGCAGCAAAGAATCGTTCTGGCACGCGCTTTGGTCAATAATCCTGCCGTCCTGATTGCGGACGAGCCCACAGGAAACCTTGATCCAAAAACATCTCTGGAGATTATGGAACTGCTGGATGAGATCAACCAAAGGGGCACCACCGTCATAGTTGCCACTCATGAAAAAAGCATCGTGGATGCCATGAAAAAACGTGTGATCACGCTGGACAGAGGCGAACTGGTCAGCGATGTGCAGAAAGGTCTGTATACAGATGAAAATTAGAACACTGAGGCTTCTTGCCAAAGAAGGCACAGCGAATGTTTATAAGAATAAGCTTATGTCCTTTGCCTCCCTTATAACCATCATGACTACCCTTTTTGTGCTCGGACTGGTTCTATTGGTCATTGTTAATGTCATTTCCAATCTGGAAGCCAAAAAACAGGACTTGCAGGTTAAATTCTATCTGAGGGTAGATGCATCGAGGATGGAGCAGGAAGAGGTGGCCATGTTTATTGAAAACGGCAGGGCATCTGGCGTGGTCTCCGAATACCAGTACGAATCCAGGGAGCAGGCTTATGAAAACGCAAAAAAGGATCTGAAGCACGAATCCCTTATGGAAGGGCTTACTCCCGATAATTTTGCAGAAGGATACTTTGTCAGCCTCACCGATCCCAATGACAGCGACCAGTTCATTGCAAAGCTGAAGCTTTTAAGTGGTATAGACAGTCAATGGATAACCTATCCAAAAGATGAGCTGGATAAAATTACCGGGGTTGTGCGAGTCTTTAATTACGCAGCAATTTTTGTCCTTGCGGTTCTGATGATTATATCGGTTCTTCTGATCTCCAACACCATTCGTCTTACGGTCTTTGCCAGAAGAAAGGAGATAGAGATCATGAAGTATGTGGGAGCCAATGACTGGTTTATTCGCTTCCCCTTCATTATTGAGGGCATGATAATAGGGCTGCTGGGGGCGCTTCTTTCTCACCTCTTGACATCCCAGACCTATGGTTGGATAAAGGATGGACTGAATAACCTGTTTAGCAGCATCAAGATCTCTGATCTACAGCTGATAGAGTTTGATCAGTTTGCTATCCGTATTTTAGTGGTATATATAATTTTCGGAACAACTATTGGAATTATTGGGAGTTTGATGTCGGTTAAGAAGCACCTGAATGTATGAAGTTCCGGTATAGCTTGCTCATATACCTTTTTATTCACCAATATGACATTAAAACGTTGTCATAATGCCAAAAAAATGATATATTCTAACTTGCAGGCTACATAATTTGCACAACCGCATTGCTTATATCAACCTTTAAGTGGAGGCGGATACATATGACAAAAAGAATACTGGCCTTTCTTTTGGTATTCTGTCTGGTAGTGCCCATGGGATTGACTGCCCAGGCTAGTCTTTTGGATGATGCGAAAGCTGAACAGAAAAGGCTTCAGAATGAAAAGAAAGCGCTGGAGCAAAAAAAGCAGGCAGAGTCCAAAAGCCTGCTCAATAACAAGCAGGTTCGTGACAGTATCATAGCCGATCTAGAGGCCAAGGGATACGAAAAGGCTCAGATCGAGGAAAAAATCAAAGAAATTGAGGATGCCATAAAGACTCTGGATCAGGCTATCCAGGATACCCAGGCCGAATATGACCGGCAGCTCAAGTTGTTTCAGGAAAGGCTGGTGGTGCTTTATATCCGCTCCAGGATAGGCGCAGATACCAGCGAACTGGCTCAGTGCAATGATGTAGATGAATTATTCCGCCGCTTACATACCATGCAGGTTATCTCGAAAGCCGATCAGGATCTGATGGACAGTATTCTTAAAAAAGAGCAGGAGATAAATGACCTTAAATCCCTGAAGGAGCAGGAGGAGCAAAACGCCAAAGAGCAGTTGGAACAAAGCCTTAAAGACCTTCAGGAACTGGAGGTATCCCGTTCACAGGCTGAGGAAAGAATTCAGGCCAGCGAAGAGACTCTGGCAAAGATAGCCAGGCAGGAAGACCAGCTTGAGAAGGAAGATAAGGAATTAGGGGAGCTTATCAAAAAGCTGAGCTCCAGCGGCAAGTATACCGGCGGTCCCATGATATGGCCTCTTCCCGGGTATACGCGCATATCCTCATACTTTGGCAACAGACTCCACCCCATACTGAAGGTATACAGATTCCACAGCGGGATTGACATAGGCGCTCCCCAGGGTACATATATACACGCCGCAGCCAGCGGAAAGGTAATATGGTCAGGATGGCGCAGCGGCGGAGGCGGGAATACCATAATCATTGACCATGGCGGTGGGATAGCCACCCTGTACCTTCACATTATGAACGGTGGCCTTCTGGTTAAGGAGGGTCAGGTGGTGGCAGCAGGCGATGTAATCGCCAAGGTTGGAAGCACCGGTTTATCAACAGGTCCCCATCTGCACTTTACCGTAAAGAAGAATGGGGAAAGCGTAGATCCGCTGTTGTACGTATCGCCCAAATAAACCTGGAAACCCAATAGCTGATAAAAGGATATCCGTTTGGGTATCCTTTTTACTTGAATACATGAATTGCGCGAAGGACACATAGGATTTAGAATGGAAGACCGTGCGAAACGACCGGCAAGCGTCAGAACATAAGCTCTGGAAAGGGATGCAGTATGAGAAATAAAAAGACACTGATAAAAATAATAGCTATTGTACTGGTATGTTCGGCGCTCTCCTTTTTTGCCGGCTACTTTGTTTCTGTGGGAACACTGGTTTCCTGGAAGAATGTGATGGCACGCCCTCTTACCAGTTGGTTCAAGCAACAGCATGCCGTATTCTTCGATGAGGACGAAGTTGATATAAAAAATATTGAGGCCTTCAACAGAGTGAAGGATGTACTTAGAACCAGGTATTACAAACCGGTTGATGTCAATGCCCTGTTTGTGGGAGCCATAAAAGGCCTGGCTGAAGGTGTGGAAGATCCCTACACCGTTTACTATGATCCGGATGAAATGAAACGGTTCATGGAGGAGTCCTCAGGAAATTACGAGGGCATAGGCGTTCTGGTCAGTATGGATGAGAATTACCTGCTGACAGTGGCTGAAGTTTTTCCGGAGAGTCCCGCAAAAGAAGCGGGGATACAGAAGGGGGACAAAATAGTCAGGGTCGATCAGGAGGATGTCACCGACATCAAGGATCCAGACCTTATTGTAAAGAAGATAAAGGGTGCCCCCGGAACCATAGTGACGATCACGGTTTTCCGTGAGGAGGTCAGGGACTATATTGATTTTGATGTTACCAGACAGACTATCAATGTTTCTTATATTTCCAGCAAGGTACTGGATGACCAAATCGGATACATCCGAATAAAGCAATTTGATAATGATATTTCCCAGGATTTCCAGAATCATTTGAACAGCCTGTTAGCTCAGGAGATAAAGGGACTGGTCATTGATCTTCGGGATAATCCCGGAGGGGATTACCGTGAGGTGGTAAAGATCTGTGACATGTTACTTCCCAATGGACTCATTGTATATGTGGAGGACAGATATGGGAACAGGCGGGAAGAGTTTTCGGACAGCAATCATATCGATATTCCCATGAGTGTCCTTATAAATGGCTACAGTGCCAGTGCCTCCGAGATCATGTCAGCTGCCCTTAAGGACTATGGGAAGGGAATCCTTGTGGGAACAAAAACCTTTGGAAAGGGATTGGTCCAGCAAATCGATCTGCGCTTTACAAATGGCGGAGGGTTGAAATATACCATTGCCAGATACTTTACTCCCTCAGGCAAGCACATACACGATGTGGGTGTTGAGCCGGATATAGAGGTTGTGTTGGATGAAGAATTCAAAAGTACATCCATTGATGATATCCCCCACGATAAGGACAACCAGCTCCAGGTAGCCATTTCTGAAATCAAAAAAAGATACGCTAATCCATAGATATATAATAATGAGCACCTGATTTGAATACCCTTGGAGATGGCTGGCCATAATATCCCATGGGGTGATAGGTATGATGAAGAAAGATGAGCAGCTCAAACTTGAAATAGCAAAGGAGCTGGGTTTGTATGACAAAATTAAGGAGCATGGATGGAAAAGTCTGAGTCCGAAGGAAACAGGCCGAATAGGGGGCATATTGTCCAGAAAGAAGAAAAAGACACAGATAGGGTGATGGGATGTACCAGGGATTTGCTGAGGTCTACGACAGGCTTACACAGGATATTGAGTACGAGAAATGGGCTGATTTTCTGGAATCAGCCTTTCTTAAATTTGGGGATCAACCGCGGCTGGTTCTGGAGTTGGGTTGCGGCACAGGCAGCCTGGCCATTGAAATGGCCAAAAGGGGATACGATATGATTGGTCTTGACCTGTCTGTGGATATGCTGTCCAGGGCAGCGGAAAAATCCCGTGGCCAGGAAGTTGATATTCTTTTTATCAACCAGGACATGCGCGATTTTGAGCTTTATGGCACCGTTGATGCTGTAATCTGTATGCTGGATTCCATCAATTATATAACCGACAAATCAGATCTGGATCGTGTTTTTCAACTGGTTCACATGTATCTTAACCCCGGCGGGCTCTTTATATTTGATATCAATAGTGAATACAAGCTGTCACACATATTGGGGGAGAATATCTTTTACGAGTTGGATGATGATATATCATGGATATGGAACAATACATATAACCCGTCTGATAAGCTATGCACCTTTGAACTGACATTCTTCAGGAAGACCCATGGCGGTTTGTATATGCGGTTTGATGAAACCCATGTTGAACGCGCCTATTCCGACGAAGAGATTAGGGCAGCCCTTTGCAGGGCGGGAATAAAATTACTTGGCAGGTTCGGCGGGTTGAGCTTCACCTCCCCTGGTCCAGAAGAGGAGAGAATTTTTTATATAACCAAGAAAGAACCTCCTTGCAGAAGGGGATGATATGCTATAATATCCCTATGGTTTTACATCGTAGAGCCACAGCTCAAATCACTTCATATCAGGCAAGGATATGAGTGTTGGAGGAAACAGTTTTGGGAAGACGAGAAGCACGCGAACATGCGATGAAACTGCTATACCAGGTTCAGATCCTGAAGGACGACCTGGATGACCAAATCCGGACATATATGGAAGAAACACAGATCATGGATTCGCCGGAACGGGATTATATTGAGGATGTAGTCAGGGGTTCGATATCAAACCAGGATGAGATTGACAGCATCCTTTCGCGCCATGCCAAGGGATGGACTATTACCAGAATGCCAAAGGTGGATCTTGCCATCATGAGGCTCAGTGTATATGAGATGCGCTACCGGAAAGACATACCCGTAAATGTCTCGATTAATGAGGCTGTAGAAATGGCTAAGAAATACAGTGGAGAAGAGTCCAAAACCTTTGTAAACGGTGTTTTAGGGAAGGTATGGAACGAACTCTCCCAGGATGCCGGGGAGCCCAACGACCATGAATAATCTGACGGTAAGGGAGCTTACAGCATACGTCAAGCAGCTTGTTGACAGTGACATGCTGCTTTCTAATGTGAGTGTCTCAGGGGAGATATCAAATTTCAAACGTCACAGTTCCGGACATATGTATTTTTCCCTGAAGGATCAGGATGCTGTGATAAGATGTGTCATGTTCCGCACCTATAACGCCCGTATGAAATTCATTCCCGAAGAGGGTATGAAGGTCATTGTAAGGGGTTATGTTTCGGTGTATGCGCCAGGCGGCACATACCAACTCTATGCTGAGGAGATGCAGCCGGATGGGACCGGCAGCCTCTATTTGGCCTTTGAACAGCTGAAGCGAAAACTTGAGGCACAGGGATGGTTTGCCCGGGAACGAAAGAAGCCCATTCCCCGCCTGCCCCATGCCATTGGTGTTGTGACATCTCCCACCGGAGCCGTTATCCGCGACATTCTGAATGTTTTACAAAGAAGGTACCCCAATATCCGGGTGATCATTCATCCTTCTGCGGTTCAGGGCACTGACGCTCCGGCGCAGCTTGCCAGGGGGATCAGATATTTTAATGATGAGAGGAATGTGGATGTCATCATTCTGGCCAGGGGCGGTGGCTCCATTGAGGATTTATGGCCATTTAACGATGAAGGTTTGGCTCAGGCAATCCATGATTCTGAAATACCCATCATCTCTGCTGTAGGCCATGAAACAGATTTCTCCATCTCTGATTTTGTAGCCGATTTAAGAGCCCCAACACCATCTGCTGCCGCCGAACTGGTGGTGCCTGAAAAAGCAGCCATGAAGGAACGGCTGATGATATATGAGAAGAACCTCATTGCAAGTCTTCTGATGAAGCTGAAACAGGAGAGGGAAAGAATAGCAAGCCTGTCTTCAGCAAGAAGCCTGGTTCGGCCATATGAGAGGGTTGACTCATTGAGGCAACTGATGGATGGCAGACTTCGGGAGCTGATTTTGATAAGCAGGTCAAATCTGGACAAGCATCGATCCGCTCTGGGCAATATGGCAGGCAGGCTGGACGCCTTGAGCCCACTGACAGTATTGTCCCGCGGATATGCCATTGTACAAAAAGAAGACGGAAGTGTTATAAAATCCATAAAGACTATGAAACCGGGGGATAGGATAACAATCAGGGTGGCCGGCGGCCGATTCGGCGCGTTGTTTGAGAAGGCACTGGAGGCCTTTCCCGATAAGATGGGATAACGGCACAACCACCAGATACGAAATGGAGTGTGGGGTATGACGGACAAAATATATGAACAGGATAAAAGAGAGCTTACCTACGAAGAGGCAGCAAATGAACTGGAAAGAGCTATTGCCGTCCTTGAGAAAGGGGATCTGCCTCTTGAGCAGTCCATACAGGTCTTTGAAAGAGCCATAGGCCTTGTGCGTCTGTGTAATATGAAGCTGGATGAGGTGGAAAAGAAGATAACCATACTGGTTGAGGGAAGGGATGGAGTCAGGGAGGCAGAGTTTGAGCCTGACGCAGGATAATGAGCTATATTCAGAATTTCAATCTATACAGGAATCTGGTGGAGGAATGGATCAGTAAGCGTATAACGGTTCCCCACCTTCCAGAGAAATCTCTTTTTGAAGCCATGAGATACAGTCTCATGGCAGGTGGGAAGAGGCTGCGCCCTGTTCTCTCGCTGGCTGTTTGCGATATGCTGGAGGGCGACAGAGAAGATGTCATGCCATTTGCCTGTGCTATTGAGATGATCCATGCCTATTCTCTGATCCATGATGATCTGCCATGTATGGACAACGACGATTTCAGGAGGGGAAAACCCACAAACCACAAGGTTTTTGGGGAAGCTAAGGCCATTCTTGCCGGTGATGCGCTTCTCAATACAGCCTGTGAGATCATGCTGGATGCAGTACTCGCCGATGATAGAGACCCCCTCGGAAAAGCCGCTGCAGCCCGCATAATTATGGATGCGGCAGGGAGTGCGGGCATGATTGCGGGACAGATCATTGATCTGGAGTCTGAGCATGCCTCTATTTCCTTCGAGGAGCTTTGCCGCATGCACAGATTGAAAACAGGTGCCCTGATCAGAGCCAGCATTCTTTCGGCAGCAAGGCTTTGCCGGGCCGACCAAAAGATCTGGGAGGCTCTGGATCGCTATGGGCAGTATATAGGCCTGGCCTTTCAGATTAAAGATGATCTTCTGGATTATGAAGGGGACGCAGAGGTAATTGGAAAGAGCACCGGCAGCGACGAGAAAAACCATAAATCAACCTATGTGACTCTGCTGGGTATAAAAAAGGCTAAGGAATTGCTGAAAGAGACGGTTGAAGAGGCCGTAAAGGTCTTGAAAGACCTGCAGAGCGCCGATTTTTTAATTAAAACAGCAGCCTATATAGCAGAAAGAGAAAGATAGAAACCTAAAGTTTATGTTGCATAATAGCGGCAGTTTATTTCAGGGGAGATGTAAGTGACCGTATTGAAGGAGATTTTTTGTAACAACGCCATTATATTGCCTGTTTTTTCCTGGTTCTTGGCTCAGCTTTATAAATTCCTGAATTGTCTTGTGGTGAATAAGAGAATCGACTTTATGAAGTTTGTCAGCTCAGGAGGCATGCCCAGTTCCCACAGTGCTATTTCGGTTTGTCTGGCTACCATTATGGGGATGCAGTATGGCTTTGAATCGGGTATATTTGCCTTTTCAGTGGTATTTGCCCTGGTTGTCATGGCCGATGCCGCAGGAGTCAGGAGAGCCGCTGGCAAACAAGCCGCCCTTCTTAACAAGCTGGCCAATTCCACCAAGGAGTTCAGAGCCGAAAAAGACTTGAAGGAGCTTTTGGGGCATACCCCGGTGGAAGTATTTGCAGGGGCTGCACTGGGTATTCTGGTGGCGGTGATCTTTGCATAACCTCCCGATTTGATGTATAATATTTTTAAAGAATCAGGATGGCGCAGTATCCTAGTCAGTACTGCCTGATTCGAAGACGGGCCTAAAAATCCGTTAAAGGGCATATCGATGAAGTTCCTTGTGCCGGCTTGTTACGCCCAGTGATGGGTCGGTGCTGGGAGTTAAGGTTCAGGGGCAGCCCGCAATGGCATGCGGGTGTGTGACCCCTCTACCGCGGAGACCCTCAGTTGTGGGAGACAGGTTGACTGCTTCAGCAGAAAAAATCTTGACTACGATGGGGGATGGAACCTGTTTTGCGGTATCACTTTTGATGCTGTGGGCAGTGTAGCCTGCCTTGAGTGCAGTTTGGAGGATAGTGGATCAGATGTTTATGTGCTGGCCGGCACATGAGCATTATCGCTGCTTGAAACCTTCTGTGCAAAAGAGGCTAGAATCAGGTAAGACTCCCGGGGAAAACCCCTAGGCTGTTATTTCAGGTATTCCGAGGATTGCAGTGTGTACTCAGTGGCAATCAGGCTTTGAGACGGGTAACCGCTCAACAGCGGGAGTAAAGGGAAACCGCCAGAACGGCGACGTTTTGGTACCCTCTGGGGAAAACCTGCCTGACCTAAGACGCAAAATTTACTCGGAGTGCTGCCATCCTGATATTGTTGCTTATTACCGACAGGAGAAACGTATAATCGTTTCTCTTTCCTGTCGTTATTAATATCCGAAAGCAGGATTTTTGTTTTGGCTAAAACAGATACCGGAAAAAAATATATGAAGCAGTTAGATAAATATAAGAAGACCTCCAGGCAGAACATTCCAGTCAAGAAAAAAGGCGGATTTGAAAAAAAGCATGTTCTATGGGGGATTTTTATTACCCTGGTTTCTTTTGCATTGTCCATGCTGGTACTCTTCGCATCAACAGGACTTTTAGGGACTGCTCAGCCTGCGGTTGCCTTTATTGTAGTGCTGGTGATCATCATAACAGGTGTTGTGTTTGATGTTATCGGTATCGCTGTCACGGCGGCCGATGAGACTCCTTTCAATTCCATGGCATCCAAAAAGATAAGGGGAGCCAGGCAATCCCTCAAGCTGCTGCGGAACGCTCCGCAGGTGTCAAGTTTCTGCAATGATGTGGTAGGCGATATATGCGGTGTTGTAAGTGGTGTTGCGGGAACGTCCATTGTTTACAGGGTATTCGCCTCAAGCGGTAATCTTTCAGTAATAGAAACCGTTATGGGTGCCTTGATAGCCGCATTTACAGTAGGTGGCAAGGCTTTTGCGAAGAATATCGGAATCAATAATAGCAATTATATAGTATACTGGGTGGGCAGGACGCTGTCCTATGTAAGTTTCAGCAAGAGAAAAAAAGGTTAGAGGTGTTCTGTTTGAACCGGAAAAATCAGACCACAGATATATTGAGCAGAATCGCCGGACCTGAAGATCTGAAAGAGTTGAGCATTCAGGAACTGAGTGATCTAAGCGGTGAAATACGTGAATTTCTCATCAACACTGTCTCAAACACCGGGGGGCATATAGCTTCCAACCTGGGTGTTGTGGAGTTGACCCTTGCCCTTCACCGTATTTACGATATCCCCAGGGATAAGATAATATGGGACGTGGGGCATCAGACCTATGTTCATAAGATCCTGACAGGAAGGAAGAACAGGTTTGATACCCTCAGGCAGATGAACGGCCTTTCCGGATTCCCTAAAACTGAGGAGAGCATATTTGATGCTTTTAACACGGGTCACAGTTCCACTTCCATATCTGCTGCCCTTGGGATGGCCAGGGCGCGTGATCTGAAGGGCGAGACATACTCTGTGGCAGCAGTTATAGGCGATGGGGCACTCACAGGGGGGATGGCTCTTGAGGCTCTGAATGATGCAGGCAATGCCAAAACCAACCTGTTGATTGTCCTCAACGACAATGGTATGTCCATAGCTCCCAATGTGGGGGGGCTATCCCGTTATTTGAGCAGGCTGCGTATGAGACCCTTCTATTATAAGACCAGGGAATCCATACAATCTTTGATCGACAGGAGACTTCCCAGATCCGGTAAGCATGTGCGCAGGATTCTTCACCGCATTAAAGCTGCCATGAAGAGTATTCTAATGCCTTCCATGTTTTTTGAGGATCTGGGGTTCAGGTATTTTGGCCCCATAGATGGGCATAATCTCCGGGAAATGATCTCGGTTCTGGAGCATGCCAGAACCATGAAGGGTCCGGTTCTTGTTCATGTTTGCACACTTAAGGGGAAGGGGTATAAATACGCTGAAGAAAAGCCCAATGTCTTTCATGGCATTGCCCCTTTCCAGATTGAAACCGGGGAACTGAAATCCAATGGCGGCGAAAGCTATTCCCAGGTCTTTGGCAGAAAGATATGTGAGCTTGCCCAAAAGAGCCCGGATATTGTAGCCATTACAGCCGCCATGCCAGACGGGACCGGACTTAACCCGTTCAGGGAGGCTTTTCCCAAGAGATTTTTCGACGTGGGGATTGCCGAACAACACGCCGTGACCTTTGCAGCTGGCTTGGCAAAGGGAGGCACCATACCCGTTGTAGCGATCTACTCGACCTTTCTTCAACGCGCTTATGACCAGATGCTCCACGATGTTGCCCTGCAGAACCTTCATGTGGTTTTTGCCATTGACAGAGCCGGAGTGGTTGGGGATGACGGCGAGACCCATCAGGGTATTTATGATATAGCCTATATCAAGACCATGCCTAACTTTACCTTAATGGCACCTGCATCCCCCAGGGAACTTGAAATGATGCTGGAGTATGCGGTATTAGATCACAGGGGTCCCATTGCAATAAGATATCCCCGTGGATCCGGTTATGAAACAGAAGCCCTGCAGCAGCCTGTAATCCCCGGTAAGGGACTTAAGATAAAATCGGGAGAAGATGTTACCATAGTTGCCGTGGGGAACTTCCTGAAGGCGGCTCTGAAAACCGCGGATCTTCTTGAAGCTGAGGGAATCAGCTGTGAGGTCATTAATCCCCGGTTCATCAAGCCCATAGATGAGCCGCTCCTCAGGGAATCCATAAGAAGAACAGGACGGATTGTTGTTATGGAGGACGGCATTACAAGCGGTGGTCTTGGCAGCTCTATCCTTGAATTCTTATGCCGGGAGCGCATGCCTGCAAAATCCCTGCTGCTGGGCTTTCCTGACGAGGCTATCGCCCATGGATCCAGAGACTTGATTTATAAAAAGTATGGGCTGGATCCCCAATCTATAAGTGACAGGATACTTGATTTCATTGGCACATCCAACCAAAAGGGAGGACGGGCATGGGAAAAGAACGCCTCGATGTGATCCTGGTGAACAAACAATTATTTGAGAGCAGGGAAAAGGCCAAGCGCGCTATTATGGCCGGAACAGTTTTTGTTGATGGTGAGCGTGTTGACAAAGCCGGTTTTCCCTGTGATCCTGATTCCTCTATAACCGTTAAAAATAATCCCATCCCCTATGTGAGCAGGGGCGGATTGAAGCTTGAGAAAGCTCTCAGTGTTTTCGGCATACAGCTGGAAGGCATGACCTGTGTGGATGTGGGCGCTTCTACAGGGGGATTTACCGATGTTATGCTGAAAAACGGCGCCAGGAAGGTCTATTCCGTGGATGTGGGCTATGGCCAGCTTGCCTGGTCCCTTCGCAAGGACCCAAGGGTTGTCTGCATGGAGAGAACCAATTTCCGTTATATCAAACCCGAGGATATCGGTGAGCCTTTGGATTTTGGATCGGTGGATGTTTCCTTCATCTCTTTAAGGCTGATTCTGCCTCCCCTTAAAGCTGTTCTGAAAGAGGATGCCCGGGCGGTCTGCCTCATCAAGCCCCAATTTGAGGCTGGGCGTGAGAAGGTGGGGAAAAAGGGTGTGGTCAGAGATCCTGCCATTCATGAAGAGGTTATCATCGGGATTATCAATTCGGCCAGGTCTTTGGGATTCGTGGTTGAAGGCCTGTCCTGGTCTCCCATAAAGGGCCCGGAAGGGAATATCGAGTATCTTCTTTACCTGTCCTGCAGGAAAACCGATGAAGAGCCTGAAATCAATGTAAAGGAAATTGTCAGCAACGCCCACCGGGAGTTGAGCTGATAACATAATGCGAGTCGAACCCATTTGGAAGGGATCACGTAAAGCCCGGTCGCTGTGCTGCACTTCTGCGAAACATAAGTATGTCATCGCGAACGAAGCGAAGCTGAGTGCGGCGATCTACGAGATTGCTTCGTTGCGTTGCTTATCGCAATGACATACTAGAAGTGGGAGTGACAGCCGCTCTCATCTCATTCTCACAGAGAGTTTAAGCACCTTATCACAATGCGCCCTTGTTTTACGGGATTCCTATCTCCAATCCGAATGCAGCGGGCGAAGTGCTGCAATCTCTTCAACTTCTGAACAGGTATTTCTCATTCTTGAACATGGAGGCGGCTATCACCAGAGACAGCGCCACATAGACCAGCGAGGTCACAACTGCCAGGATGAGGCCGGTGTAATTGGTCAGCCCGCCCAACACCAGCTTGAAGGCCGAGATGGTATTAAGTATTGGGATCAGGTACATATAGAGCTGGATATCGTTGGGCATTACCATCATGGTGGCATAGGAAGGAATGAGCACCACGAAAGTACTGTATATTCTCATAAACCGTGAGCCTGTCATAAAGACCGCTCTCTCCGCCAAAGAGAATGCCTACCCTGCCTCTTACCTCTTCCGGCGCTTTCACAATATCAATTCCCGCAAGCCGTGCTGTTCCTGAAGTGGGTTTCAGCATGGTTGCCAGCATTCTCAGGGTGGTGGTCTTGCCGGCGCCATTCTCACCAAGAAGACCAAAAATCTCTCCCTTTTGAACGGTGAAGGATAGGTTGTCAACGGCTGTGATACTACCGAACTTTTTAGTAAGTCCAATCAGCTCAAGCATGAGTTCATCATCCTGCGCTGTAAAACTTCTTCTAACCATAATACAACAATTATTACTCAAAAAACAAACCTATTCTCTGATTTGAAAAACAAAGATTAAGCTGAATCAGACGCAAACAAAAAAGAGCCGGTTACACGGCTCCTCAGTCTTTTTTGAAATATCGGAACGGCTAGCCAATCAAAGGTCAAGCCTGGTTATGGATATAAATCCTAGTACTTATCGGGCAGATTATTCTTAAGTTCTTCAATGGTTTCGTATTTTTTAAGGGCTTTCACGATGCTTCGGCTGGGGTTTATGTAGACAACAGGATCATCGATTTCACCAGCTTTGGTGTCAACCTCAAGCTCTGACGCTTCCTTTTCGAAATTGAATGGAGGGGTATATTCATCTATGCTCTTGCTGGCATCAAGACGAACCCATTTATTCATCTCATCGATGTAAACGGCGTTGTAGCCATGAACCACCAGGCGTTGGCTGTCCGGGTCATCCTTATCATTTATGATCTGATAGCACAGGCCACAGGGAATCCCCGCTGCCCTCATTAGGGCAGCCAGCAGATGTGACTGTGCGTAGCATATGCCATGTCCTTTTTCCAGCACTTCGGATGCCTTGATGGTGATGCTGGTTGCGTTGATGTGGAAAGAGTGAAAAATATGATCTCTTACAAATTCGTAAATTGCCTGTGCCTTGGAAATATTGTCCCTGAGGCCTTCTGTGATTTGCTCCGCTGCCTCTTCTATGAGCGGGTCATCATGATCAATAATGTCATCGTGTCTTAAATAATCATCCAAATCCGGCCTCTCAGGCAATGGGTCGGGCATCTTTTCCATCTCCTTGAATCATAAGAATCGGCGGCAAGCCTTCATATAGAATTCTGACTTGTCCTACCCTAAATAGTATGCTACCAAACTTCCATGTATGTTGCAAGCAATAATAATGGGATATCAGACTTTCCCATCAGTAAGAATAAGTGCTATAATGATTGATAACCCTGTGAATAAATTATACTAATAGATGCTGCAGGAAAACTTCCCTGCAGGAAAGGGAGCATATAGCTTTGACAAAGAAAAAGATAATCCATGAGATATTCAGTTGGCTGCTGGTCATTTTGATACCGCTGGTTCTGGTGTTCTTTCTCAATATGAAGGTTTTTGCCATATCGGTAGTGGATCAGTATTCCATGAACAACACGCTTTTTAAAGGGGAATTGGTTTACTACAACCGTATCAACTATAATATCAATACCATTGAGCGGGGAGATATTATACTTTTTCTTGCCGATGGCAAGATTAAGGATGGTTTTTTTGGTGAACTGGCTATCAAGGTTCAGGATTTCATGGACAATTTCAGGAAGGAATCCCAGCGTACCAACAAACGCTTTGTCAAGCGTGTAATAGGTGTTCCGGGGGATGTCATCGATATTCATGATGGTCAGGTCTATGTCAATGGTGTTAAGGAATCAGGGGATTATGTGCTTGGAACAACACCGCCTTTTTCCGGAGAATATCCCCTTACAGTACCTCCGGGGAAGTTGTTTGTCATGGGAGACAATAGGGAGATCAGCAAAGACAGCCGCAGCTTTGGTTGCATAGATGTACACTCAGTGGAAGGTAAGGCCGTTATGATTATCTGGCCGCTGTCCCGGATAGGAAAACCCCAATAGGAAACAGGTGAGGTAATAAAATGGAATTGGAAGGCATTACACAAAAACTGCCCGATACCAGGGATTCCGGGCTCATGTATTCTATAGCTGCCATCCTGTTTGTTTTTGTCGGCAGCCGCCTTGGCAGTCTAAGTCTCCCATATGACCTGTATATTATCCTGTCCGAGGTTCTTCTGATTGCACTGCCCCCCATACTGTTTGCAAGGAAGAAGAATCTGAGCATAGCCTCGACCTTTCGATTTAAAAAGCCCAGAGCCATCGAGGTGCTTCTGACCTTAATGATCAGCCCTGTTATGATCATTGCGGGAGCCTGTGCAGGACTCATTGTCCTGATCATTATAAAGAACACCTTTGGGTCGGTTCAGCTGATCACGGGAGTCACATCTGTGATGAGCGGGAACGTTTTGTGGTCTTTGTTTCTTATAGCCGTTATTCCGGCGGTTTGTGAGGAAGTGCTTTTCAGGGGCCTTATTCAAAGAGGGCTTGAGAGGATGGGAGCCGGATGGTCGATACTCTTAAGCGGTCTTCTTTTTGGCCTGTTCCATTTTGATTTTCAAAGGTTTGCGGCACAGACCATCATAGGCATTATTGCCGCCTACCTGGTCTATCGTACCGGTTCCATCTTTAACGGCATGCTCCTTCATTTTATGAATAACGGTCTGCTCACTCTGCTGATGCATTTGAATATGCCCGCTGTTCCAAACCCGAACCCCATGCCCCAACAGGTCACAGATCCCTTCACATCACCTGAGTTCTCGGATATGGCAGCCATGTATGGCATGTCCCTGAACGAGTTTCTGAATACTATGGTTGTAACTATGTCCATCATATTCGTTGTCTGCCTGGTAATCATATTCGGCCTTCTTCTGGTGGTTCGTGCCATTACAACAAACAGGGTGGAGCGACCCGGAAGGGACAAGAAGGCTGCCAGAGGACTATTGCTGGGAGTACCCGGTATAGCCTTGATCTTGATGGTGTACACAGCCCTTGGGCTTGTGCTTCTTAAGAACCCGGCAGGTACTGAAATACTTCGATTCCTGGGGATGTAACAGGCAGCGGGTTTAATTTTGCTGATGAGAGGCAAAAATAGAGCACATCAGGCATTTATCAAGATAACTTTCCAGGGATCCGATAAATTGAGCATTAATGAGGACGGGCGAGATTAAGAAGGAATAGAAGCAAACTCATATTATATGGTATAATATCATGAAAACTTTTTCGTAAGGTTTTAATCATATCTACGGCATGGAGGGAAGGAATCAGATTAATGAACAATGAGTCTGTTTTTCAACTGGTGATTGAGGCATTGAATGAGAAGAAGGCACAGGATGTTAAGGCCATCGATATCAGCGAACTGACTACCATAGCACAGTATTTTATTGTGTGCAACGGTACATCCACGACCCATATCAAGACGCTTGCCGATCGTGTGGAGGAAAAACTCAGTGAATCTGGCGTTCAATGTCTGCGCCGGGAGGGCTACAACAGCGCCCGCTGGATTCTTATGGACTACGGGGATATCGTTCTTCATATCTTCCATGAAGAGGACAGGGAATTCTACGGACTTGAGCGACTCTGGCAGGATGGAAAACCTGTTTCTGTGGATGGGTTTCAGGCGGCCAGAGCCTGAATGAATGCTCATGTCTTATATAACTAAATGAGGGGGAACCTGTTATGTTAAAGGAATCCCCGGAACAGTAATGCAAAAATATAGCTTGGGAGGCTTGTGCAATGGCGTACTCAGTAGAGATAGACAGAAAATGGCAAAAGAAATGGGAAGAAACCAATATTTATCGATTTGATAAGGATAACCTGGATAAGAAGCTATATTGCCTGGAGATGTTTTCCTATCCCTCAGGCGCAAAGCTCCATGCGGGGCATTGGTACAATTTTGGGCTTACCGATTCCTGGGCTCGGATGAAGCGTATGCAGGGACATAATGTATTTCATCCTCAGGGCTTTGACGCTTTTGGACTTCCGGCTGAGAACTTTGCCATAAAGACCGGAATCCATCCAAAGGATTCCACCATGCAGAATATAGCCACCATGGAAGAGCAGCTCAAGAGGATGGGGGCCACCTTCGACTGGGATTATGAGGTGATTACCTGCCTGCCCGAGTACTATAAATGGACGCAGTGGATATTCCTCCAGCTGTACAAGCATGGGCTGGCCTACAGAAAGAATGCGCCTGTGAACTGGTGTCCCAGCTGCAAAACCGTACTGGCCAATGAACAGGTGCTGGATGGCTGCTGCGAGCGTTGCAGTTCCGAAGTGACCAAAAAGAACCTGACCCAGTGGTTTTTCAGGATTACAAAATACTCCCAGGAGCTTTTGGATTGTCTGCCGGATCTGGACTGGCCCGAAAAGACAAAGAAGATACAGACCAACTGGATTGGACGATCCGAGGGTGCAGAGATTGAATTCAAGGTAGCCGACAGTGATCTGTCCTTCAGGGTGTTTACAACAAGGGCTGATACCCTCTATGGTGTTACCTATGTGGTTTTGGCTCCTGAAAACGAACTGGTGGACAAGATAACTACCGATACCTGCCGTCGGGCGGTTGAGGAATACAGAAATACCGTATCAAAGGTGTCGGAGATCGACCGGCTCTCCACAGTGAGAGAAAAGACCGGAGTCTTCACCGGCGCCTATGCTATTCATCCCCTGACCGGAGAAAGGGTTCAGATCTGGATTGCTGATTATGTTCTGGCTGGCTACGGAACAGGCTGTGTTATGGCGGTACCCGCCCATGACGAACGGGATTATGAGTTTGCTACCAAATACAATCTTGAAGTCAAGCGTGTCATAAAGGGCGCAGAGGGTATTGACGATGCCCTTCCGTTTACCGAAGACGGTTTCCTAACGGGGAGCATGGAGTTTGACGGTATTTCTTCCGAGGAAGCCAGGCTGGCTATTGTCAAGAAGCTTGAGAGTAAGAATGCAGGCGAGCTCAAGGTTACATACCGGCTTCGTGACTGGCTGGTTTCCAGGCAACGCTATTGGGGATCACCCATTCCCATAGTCTATTGTGATAAATGCGGAACGGTTCCTGTTCCTGAGGATCAGCTACCGGTAGAGCTTCCCTACAATGTGGTTTTCACCCCTGATGGAGAGTCTCCCCTTGCCAAGTGCGAGGAGTTCATCAATACCACATGCCCCAGCTGCGGCGATCCCGCAAGAAGGGATTCGGATACCCTTGACACCTTTGTATGCTCGTCATGGTACTTTTTACGGTATCCTGACAATAAGAATGACAAGGAAGCCTTTAACCGCGAACTGATCAACAAAATGCTCCCTGTGGACAAGTATGTGGGCGGTGCTGAGCATGCAGCAATGCACCTTCTTTATGCCCGGTTCTTTACCAAGGCTCTCCGGGATATGGGTTATCTGGATTTCGACGAACCCTTCCTTTCCCTTGTGCATCAGGGGGTCATACTGGGTCCGGACGGACAGAAGATGTCCAAGTCCAGAGGCAACACCGTGTCCCCCGATGAGTACATTGAGAAATATGGCTCGGATGTATTCCGCATGTACCTGGCCTTCGGTTTTTCATATGTGGAAGGCGGGCCATGGAGTGATGACGGGATTAAGGCCATTGACAGGTTTGTTAACCGGATCGAGAGGCTGATCATAAAGTTTGCTTCGGAAAAGGGATCTGCTGGCAGCGATCAGTTTGGATCCGATGAGAAGGAACTCAATTATGTCAGACATTTTGCCATTAAGAGCGCCACCGATGACATCGAGGTCTTCCAGTTTAATACGGCCATCGCACGTATTATGGAACTGGTCAATGCCCTCTACAAATATGATGCGCTGGAAAACCGGAACATTAAGCTGATGGAAGACACAATTAAGGATGCCATTCTGCTTCTGTCTCCCTTTGCTCCGCATTTTGCAGAGGAGATGTGGGAGCTTCTCGGCGGCGGCTACTCGGTGTTCAATCAGCCCTGGCCAGCCTATGATGAAAAAGCTCTGGTTCGTGATGAGGTAGAGATGGCTGTTCAGATCAACGGCCAGGTGAAATACAAGATCAATGTGTCCAGTGATGCTGATAACCAGCAGATTGAGGAAGCTGCCCTGACCGATGAAAGAGCCGACGGTTATATAGGCGGAAGAAATATCGTGAAGGTCATCGTTGTTAAAGGAAGGCTTGTCAATATCGTAGTCAAATAGGATCGAACACCCAAAAGGGATGGGGACGCAATGTATCAAATGATTGTGCGCCGTACATTCCCCATGGGTTTGAATAACAGGGAGGGATTATGCTTTGGATCCAGGTTTCAAATTCATGGTCATGGTTGCCTTTACCTATCTGATATTTCTGTGTGTTGTCAGGCTGGTGCTGGGCAAACAATACAAGGCCAAATCCTTCCTGATTGATATTATTGGGATACTGGTGGTCTTTGGAAGCTTCATAATTAGTAAATATAATAACATTCTTAAACTGCCGGGCTATCTCCACTATGCCCTGCCCATAGCACTGACGGTATTGCTTCCGCCCCTGGCATTAAGAATGAAGAGCCACCAGGTACTGAAATACCTCGCACTGAGTATTCTTGCAGTTCCCTTCGTACATATCGTTTTCTCCTTCTTTGTTGGATGGGGAGATTTACTGCCATTTATCAGGATACCATCACTATGGACGCTGTAAAACCGGTCCGCCGTGCCTTGGTTGGCAGGGCGGACTTGTATAATAGCCCAATAAATAAAGTAATATGCGTGGTGATAGTTTGCTTAATGAAAACACCGATGAAATAAGGCTCTTGCAGCCTGCCGTACTGGCCTTTATAGGGGATGCCGTATTTAATCTTTTCGTAAGGGAAAGACTAGTGAGAAAAAAACGGGCATCCTCTCATCAGCTTCATATCGATGCAACCAGATATGTCAAGGCAGCCTCCCAGTCCAGGATAGCCAGGGAGATCCAAAAGGATTTAAATGAGGATGAAGCCTTTATCTTCAGGAGGGGACGGAATGCGAAATCTACGACCGTTCCTAAAAATGCCAATCTGCAGGACTATCATTACGCCACGGCACTTGAAGCTGTTATGGGCTACCTGTATTTGACCCATCAGAAGGAGAGACTGGACGGTTTTTTGGAGCGGGCTGCTTCCATCATAGAAAGAGATGAAACGGAGAATTAACCATGAATAAGAGAAAAAAAAGGCCTGAAAAAGGGTCAGTTCATAAGGGCAGGCTTGGTTTTGCAAAAGGCGGCGGAAGAGGACCGGAGGGTGAAAGAGAGACTCGGGATCGCAGGGCGCATTCCTTTCAGGATCCTTATCAGGACATAACCGAAGCAGACGGACAGGACAGGGAGGACAGGATTGAAGGAAGAAACCCCGTTCTGGAAGTGCTAAGGTCCGATCGTCCTGTCAACAAGATATTTATTGAAAAAGGGAATTCGGATCCCACCCTGGCCAGGATTGCGTCATTAGCCAGGGGTAAGGCCATTCCCATTCAATATGTGGACAAAAGAAAACTGGATATGATGTCCCTTGCCAGGATTCATCAGGGGGTTATCCTTGATGTGGCCGTTCAGGAATATGCCCAGGTAGAGGACATTTTAAGTATCGCCTTCGAGAGGGGAGAAGATCCGTTCATCATTATTTTGGACGGCATCACAGACACCAATAATTTCGGTTCCATTATAAGAAGTGCCGAGTGTGCCGGAGCCCATGGCATCATCATACCGAAACGCAGGTCGGCCACCCTTAATGCCACGGTAGCCAAGGTTGCTGCAGGAGCCCAGGAATTCATCGCCATTGCCAGAGTGGTAAACCTTGCCCAGACTGTCCGTGACCTGAAGAAGAAGGGCATATGGATGGCCGGAGCCGACCCCGATGGGGAAAAGGCCTATTATGAAGCCGGGCTGGAGGGTCCCATAGGTCTTGTCATAGGCAGTGAGGGAGAGGGTATCAGCCGGGTCATCAAGGAGGAATGCGACTTCCTGGTGAGGATACCCATGAAGGGAAAGATATCATCCCTTAATGCCGGTGTTGCCGCAGGCCTGATGATGTTTGAGATATCAAGGCACAGGTGAGAATGAAGCTATCCTTCATGGCATCGCTGATATCTAATAAGCAAAGTTGAAATCCAGTTGTTTTTCCAGTTCATCGGTCTTCCAGTTGAAATTGTAAACAAAGGGCTTCTCAGAACTGTCCAGGATCAGGACTATGGGGGGCTCTTTTTCGGTAAATATGACATATATCTTGTCGATGGTGGCATTGATGTACTGGTTTTGTACCTTCAGTGCAGGGTCTACGGGGATCCTGACGATATATCCTTTCTCGGGGAACGGCTGAACCTTGGTATATAGACCCGTGATGCTGCTGATGATCTGCAGGGCCTGTTCCTGCAGGGAAGGGGTGGTATTCATCTTTTTAACCACCTTACCCTTACTGATATCAAAGATCTGTATTTCGTTATTGCTTTCCGAAGTATTTGTGGCTTCCAGAATCTCTCCTGACACGGCCACATCTCTGTTGCGCAACATGTCAACCAATTCAGAGTAATTCTCGGCATCCTGGTCTCCAAAAATCTGATATATGCCAAAAGAGACAAGGCATACTGCCAATACGGCAACTGCAAACAATTTCAGCTTTCTTTTGCTAATGCTTACAATGATCATAAAACACCACCCTTAAATCATATCAGGTGAACGGCTTGTATTATGACAGTTATTTAAGACGTTTGGTGACATGTTTCTTTCCCTGAAATGGGAAAAATAACCCTGTGAGCCTACGAACCATTATTTATCATGATAATAGTCGTGCGATTTTTCACCGATATTATGGTAAAATGATGGGAG
>JAAYTP010000148.1 GCA_012518025.1 Clostridiaceae bacterium | reverse complement strand
GGATATAAGGATCCGCATTACTTCAGCTTTGTGTTCAAAAAAGTTTCGGGCTGCACGCCCAGTGAATATCGAAGAGGGTCAGGCAGTGAGCATTGATAACAGACGCAAAGAAAAAAAGATAAAGATGCAGAGCAGGCTCTGGAATATGAACCTGCTGGTATCCCTGCCGCTGATGATAGTCATTTTGGTGCTTGCATCAGTTGGGATAATGTATGTATTTAGATATAATGCGATCTTGAACAATGTCACTATGGCTTCGGAATTCAACCAGAACTTCAAAGATGATGTGGATCTGAAAATGTATTATTACGTGATCGACAGCCAGTATTCGGAAGGTCTGCCCCTTGAAGAAGTACAGTCCGCAAAGGAGATCGCGCAGAATCTGTATGACACTACAACGAAAAAAGAAAGCACCCGCGCCATCACCAGTGTGCTTAGTCTTTGCAACAATCTTGAGGAAAAAATGCAGCAGATCGCTGAAACAGAAGAATACGACTCCCGTGTGGATCAACTGGAGAAAAATATCTACATATTGACCGATCTTATACAGAGATTTATGTATACCTATCTGTATTACGAAGCGGCTCATCTGAACAGCTTGCAGTCCGGGATGGTCAGGAACATGATTGTTTTGATGGGCGCAGTCGTTTTTCTTGCGCTTTTGCTGCTGTTTTTCCTGTTAAAGAGCTCAAAAAGACTTAGCCGTAAGATAGTCGATCCCATAGATATGATCTGTGAACGCCTCGAAGCGATAGGCAAGGGCAATTTGCTGGTCCGAGAACCCATCCAGGCTGACGTGGAGGAAGTACAGATTCTTTCAGACGGTATAGAAAACATGGTAGGCCGCCTGATATGGCAGATCCAGAAGAACACCGAGCAGGAAAAACAGCGCAGGCATGCTGAGCTGGCGCTGCTGCAATCCCAGGTCAATCCGCATTTTCTGTATAATACTCTCGACACTATAGTATGGCTCATTGAGTCCGGTGAGATTAGCGGAGCCGTTAAGATGGTTGCAAGCCTCTCTAATTATTTCCGCTTTTCATTGAGCCGGGGTAAAAGCGTTATCACCCTTGAAGAGGAAGAACAGCACGTCCGAAGTTATCTCGAGATCCAACAGATGCGTTACAGCGATATAATGGATTATGAAATCGACATACCGGATCATCTGAAACAGTACATTATTCCCAAGCTGACCCTTCAGCCCCTGGTGGAGAATGCGCTTTATCACGGAATAAAGAACAGGCGGAGAAAAGGAGTCATACGACTTACCGGCAGGGAAGATTGCGGCCTAATAATCCTTGAAGTGATGGACGACGGGCGCGGCATGTCCGAAGAACGACTGGAAGAGGTCAAGGCTTCCCTTGGCGGCAGTCAGGGGGAGGGCTTTGGCCTTAGAACGGTGCATCAGAGGATACAGATACTGTTTGGCACAGAATACGGACTGACGATAGAAAGCAAACTGGATGTCGGGACAAAGGTCATCGTGACTATACCCATGAAGACGAGCGACAAGGAGATGGCTATATGAAAAAACTTCTTGCTGTTGTATTATGCCTGGCCACGGTATTTTTCTGTGGATGTTCAGGTGAAGATCCCCACCCTTTACCGGGATCCTCCGAGGATAACCTCATTGTGGTAGGTTTTTCACAGGTAGGAGCTGAATCGGAGTGGAGGGTAGCCAACACAGAGAACATAAAATCCGTTTTGTCCGAAGAGAACGGATATATGCTTATCTTCGATGATGCAAGACAGGAACAGGAAAACCAGATCCGCGCCATCAGGATGTTCATACAGCAGGACGTCGACTATATCGTGTTTTCCCCGAAAGTTGAGACAGGTTGGAATTCCATCTTACTGGAAGCGAAAGAGGCAGGTATTCCGGTCATCGCAATCGACAGGTATATCGAACAGCAGGGTGAATACCTTTATACGGCTTATATCGGGTCCGATTTTTACAAGGAGGGCGAGATTGCGGTCAAATGGCTGGAGGACTTTTTGGAAAAGCAGGGAAGAGCTGAGGAACCGATACGGATAGTTCACATACAGGGTACTATTGGTTCCACCCCGCAGTTAGGCAGGACAGTTCCGCTTGAGAAAGCGACAGAGAGGCATCCGAACTGGGAGATTACAGCGCAGGAATGCGGTGATTTTACCAAGGCCAAGGCATATGAAGTCATGAGCTCGATCCTGGAGAGGACAAAGGATATAGACGTGGTTTATTGTGAAAACGACGGAGAGGCGCTTGGAGCGATTGATGCGATGGAAGAAGCGGGGTTGAAATGCAACCCCGAAGACGGAGTTATCGTAATCTCATTTGATGCAACAAGGCTTGGGCTTGAGTACACTCTTGCCGGTAAAATAGCATTGAATGTGGAATGCAATCCGCTCCAGGGCCCGTATGTCGACAAAGTAATAAAGAAGCTTGAACGCAGTGAATACTATGACCGGATAAGCTATGTCGATGAAACCTATTTCGATTACCAGACTATAACCCGGGAAATGATCGACAGCAGGGAATATTGACACGGATGTTAGTTATTTTACTGTAAATGTTAGAAATATTATGATAAAGTAATAACAATAAGTGGGATAGATACAAAACAAGGGATTCGAGATAGTGTTTGTTTGATTTTTAAATATATTAGTTGAAAATTTTACTCACTTTGTACAAAAATCTTGTATATTATTCCCCTAAAATTATATGATTTTAACATAAAGACCTAAAATGAAAGGGGAATAAGAAAATGAGAGCGAAGAGAATACTTGCATTGATCCTGGCAGCAGTGTTGGCATTAGGTTTGGCAGCATGTGGTTCTGCTCAAGCAAACAAGGATAAAGACGGGCTGATCAAAGTCGGTATCGTTAACAACCCGCCTTCCGAGTCAGGATACCGTGCTGCAAACGTGGCAGACTTTGAGAATGTTTTCATTGAGGCAAACGGATATAAGGTTTCAACCTTCTACAGCCTTAAGAATGACGAGCAGCTGAACGCAGCTCAGCAGTTCATCACCGATGGTGTGGATTACCTCCTGATATCTGCAGCAGCAACCGACGGTTGGACCAATGTCCTTGAAAGTGCAAAGAAAGCTGGCATCAAAGTATTCCTGTTCGACCGAATGATGAACGTTGACGAAGGCTTGTTTGAAGCCGCCGTTATCTCCAACATGGAAGCCCAGGGCAAGATGGCTGTTCAGTGGCTGTTGGATCAGAAACTTCCTGAATATAATGTAGTACATATCCAGGGAGCAATGGGCAGTGACGCTCAGATTGGTCGTACAAAACCTCTCGACGAGCAATTCTCGAATGGTACCATGAAGTGTGTTGTCCAGCAGACTGCAACATGGGACGAAGCAACAGCCAAGCAGATCGTAGAATCTGTTATCAACTCGGGAGAGAAATTCAATGTAGTCTATGCTGAAAATGACGGTATGGCAAAAGGCGCAGTTGCAGCCCTCGATGAAGCTGGTATCACCCACGGCGCCAATGGAGATGTCATCGTTATAGGCTTTGACTTCAACAAATGGGCTCTCAGAGAAGTGCTTGCTGGCAACTGGAACCTCGACGTTCAGTGCAGCCCCTTCCAGGCCCAGAAGATCCATGAAATGATCCAGAGCCTTGAAAGCGGCGGGAAGCTTTCAGACAAGATCGTTATCAACGAAGAGAAGTACCTAGATGCAGCTACTATTAAGCAAGAAGACATAGATAAATATGGTATTGGCGATTAACAGACGTACGAACCATAACTGTATTGACAGGTTTAAGCGGTGTAAAGTATGCGGGCCTTTCCGCATACTTACACCGCTATATCAAAGACACTTAAGCATTTAAGGATGGTAGCCGTATGCAGAACCACATTGTTTTATCAATGAAAAATATAAGTAAATCGTTCCCGGGTGTTCGCGCTTTGAAGGATGTGGATTTTACTCTCAGAAAAGGAGAGATCCATGCCCTTATGGGTGAAAACGGAGCAGGAAAGTCTACATTGATCAAGGTTTTGACCGGAGTATATCCGAAGGATTTAGGGCAGGTGTTCTTAAATATAGACAACTGTCTTAGGGAGATCAATGTAAAATCGCCTTATGAGGCTCAAAATCTGGGTATAAGTACTGTCTACCAGGAGATAACCCTTTGTCCCAACCTTACGGTAGCAGAGAACATGTTCATCGGACGGGGAAGCTATCAAACGGTAAACTGGCATACTATGAAAAAGAGAGCAGCGGAGATACTTGAGAAGCTGAACATCCCTGCGAGAGCCACCCAGCAGCTTGACACCTGTTCGATCGCCGTGCAGCAAATGGTTGCCATTGCCCGTGCAGTAGATATGGACTGTAAAGTTCTTATTCTGGACGAACCGACTTCCTCCCTCGACGAACAGGAGGTCGAGAAACTGTTCTCGCTGATGCGGGATCTGAAGTCGCGCGGTGTTGGCATAATCTTTATTACTCACTTCCTTGAACAGGTGTATGAGATATGTGACAGGATAACCGTACTGAGGAACGGCGAACTGGTAGGAGAGTATGAAATAAAGGATCTGCCGCGTGTACAGCTTATTTCGAAGATGATGGGCAAAGACCTTGAAGATGTTTCAGCCCTTCAAAAACATAAGCCGGTGGCCGAAGAAACGGATGAGCCACCCGTTTATGAGGCGGCTGGTTTATCGAGTATAGAATGTTCCAACGCATTTGATTTTAAGATCAGAAAGGGAGAAGTCAACGGTTTTACCGGGCTTCTTGGTTCCGGTCGCAGTGAAAGTGTGCGCGCTATTTTTGCCGCAGACAGGATCACTGGCGGGAAAATCAGGGTAAACGGAAAAGATATTAAAATAAGAAAGCCCAAGGACGCTATGATGCAGGGCATCGGATACCTGCCCGAAGACAGAAAGCGGGACGGTATCGTTGAGGACTTGTCAGTCAGAGAGAATATCATACTTGCCCTGCAGGTAATGAAAGGCTTTTTCAAGCCATTTTCAAGAGCCGAGGCAGAAGCTTTTGCAGATGAGTACATAAAACTTTTAGGAATAAAAACCCCCTCGACGGATACACCCATCAAGTCACTGTCAGGGGGCAATCAGCAAAAAGCGATACTGGCGCGCTGGCTGCTGACAAATCCTCAGTACCTGATTCTGGACGAACCGACTCGCGGGATAGATGTGGGAACGAAAGTCGAAATACAGAAACTTGTGCTTAAACTGGCCGAGGAAGGTGTTAGCATCACGTTCATTTCATCGGAAATAGAGGAGATGCTTCGCACTTGTTCGCGCCTGATAGTTATGCGTGATCGTAAGATAGTGGGCGAGCTGAATGGCGAAGAAATGACACAGGACAACATCATGCATACCATAGCGGGGGAGGCTTAATAATGGGTAGTCTATTTAAAAAATTAACAAGATCTCAATTGGCTATACCGTTGTTTGCACTATTTTTAATAGTTATTTTCAACCTGATCAGGGATCCGGAGTTTTTCTCTATAGCCATTGCTACCAACAACGATGGGAACACCGTACTTACAGGAAACCTGATAAGTATCTTTAACGGTGCATCTGCCGTTGCTATCCTGTCCATAGGCATGACACTGATAACATCATCCTGTAAGGGGCAGGACATAAGCGTCGCGGCAATGGCAGCAATAGCAGGCAGCGTTTTTGTAAGCGTGCTCCGCTCGAACGAGATCACAATACCCGTTATTCTTCTCGCGTTTTTCTTAAGCTGTGTAGTTGCGGCTCTTTTCAGTCTGTTCAACGGGGTACTGGTGGCCGTATTCAAAATACAGCCAATGATCGCTACCCTGATATTGTTTTCAGCCGGACGGTCGATCGCCTACTGGATAAACGGCGGTGCGACACCAACTGTTTCAAGCCCTTTGCTTACCAGTATCGGAGGGTTTATTCCGGGAATACCGATACCCACCCCAATAATTATCATGGTCGTATTCCTTATATTGATCACGATTGTTTTAAGACTTACCAATCTTGGATTGTATACGCAGGTGGTTGGAATAAGTGAAAGGACCGCCCACATGAACGGGATCAGCCCTGTTCGTATCAAGCTAATAGCGTTTATCATATCCGGAGTTTGTGTCGCTACAGCTGGCTGTATCACCGTATGCAGGATAGGGCTTATCAACCATGAAACCCTGCTGCTGGATGCGGAAATGGATGTCATTTTGTCCGTCGCAATTGGCGGAAATGCACTGAGCGGCGGCAAATTCAATATCTACGGTTCAGTTATAGGGGCATACATAATCCAGGCTTTGACTGTCACCCTCTATGCGATGAAGGTTCCATCGGCGGCAGTAAAAGCCTATAAAGCGATCGTAATAATTGTGATAGTAGTATTTAGTTCTCCGGTCGTTAAGGATTTTGTCTTCAGGACATACAAAAAACTGTTTAAAAAACAGGCTGAAAAGGAAGTTCAGGCTAAAGCTGCCTGAGCAAATCGGGTGACCGGTTAGGTTTATAGGCGATCCCTGTATATTTTAAGAAAAATCAACAGAGTAATGGGGAATAAACTATGAAAAAAGGTAAGGACTTATTAACTGAAAAGCGAAGGAAAAAACCAAGAGAGGCCATCTCCAACACCAACCTGCTGATGACGATAACCATCTGTACTTTCATTGGTATGTACATGATTGCCATGTTCGTCTGGGGTGGCGGATTCCTGAACCCCCAGCAGTTCCTTGACCTGTTCAATAACAATGCTTTCCTGATCATAATCGCCTGCGGGCTGACCATGATTATGATATCGGGAGGCATAGATATTTCGGGAGGCGGCGTTACAGCCCTTGTAACCATGGCATGCGTTGTTTACCTTGAAGACCATGGCGGCACTGTAGCGGGCTCAATCTTTATGGCTCTCGGCATAGGCTTATTCTTCGGTCTGCTTCATGGGATACTGGTAGCATATCTGGAGATACAGCCATTCATCGTCACATTGGCGGGAATGTTCTTTGCAAGGGGAATGGTAACCATAGTCAGCATCGCACCCCGAACAGCATCACATGAAGCTTTCCTCAACCTTAAGCAAATGCGAATCACGATACCCGGCCTGGGTTATTACGGAAAAACCGGGATCTTCATACCCGCCCAGATTGAACTGGGGGTAGTGATCGCATTGATTGTAGTGATAGCTGTAGCGATAATTCTTAAATGGACCCGGTTCGGGCGCAACCTCTATGCGGTGGGCGGAAACAGTCACAGTGCGTTGACCCTCGGTATCAATGTAAAACGTACAAAATTCTATGCCTATTTATTTGCCGGGATATTGTCCGGGATAGGCGGTTATGTATACCTTCTGCATACGGGCGCAGGGGATGCCGCCAACGCTACTCAGGCGGAAATGCAGGCGATTGCATCCAATATCATAGGCGGGACATTATTGACCGGCGGAGTTGGAAACGTGATTGGAACGCTTTTTGGGACGCTATCATTGAAGACTATAACGAACATAGTTATAGCATCGGGTCTTACCAAACCGTATTATCAAAGCATTACCACCGGCCTTATGCTATGCTTCTTTATTCTGCTTCAAAGCGTGATCCTTGCAGTACGGGAAAAAGGCGCAATCGAACTGTTGCCTGAATGGCTAAGGCCAGGGAAAAAGGACAAAGGGCAAGGTTAGATGTGCGGATGACCGGGTACTGGTTCTGGATCAATGAATTACATATGAGATCTGCTTCAAGCGGTCACAGTATGAAGCCGCGGTTGATCAGGACATGGGAATAAGTTTAGATGCATAACTTCGTCGGAAGAACCGCGTCGAGAGAGGCAGATAATACTTTTAAAGGGGGTATCATAATGATAGATCTTAGAAAATACGAATTCTGGTTTGTTACCGGAAGTCAGCATCTTTATGGTCCGCAAACACTTATGCAGGTAAAAGAGAATGCAAAAACAATTGCGGGGTCATTGGATAAAAATGCCTCAATCCCGTGCAGAATCGTTTTCAAAGCAGTTGCAACAACTCCTGATGAAATAAGAAAAGTGATTGAAGAGGCAAATGTTGATCCTAATTGTGTCGGTATCATTACCTGGATGCACACTTTTTCACCCGCAAAAATGTGGATAACAGGTCTTTCAATGCTTCAAAAACCGTTGATGCATCTGCATACCCAGTTCAATTGCGATATCCCCTGGGACAGCATTGACATGGACTTTATGAACCTGAACCAGGCCGCCCATGGTGACCGCGAGTATGGATTCATCGGTGCCAGGATGAGGATTTCCCGAAAGGTTGTTGTCGGATATTGGGAGGATCCGGAGGTCTCCCGCAGGATTGCTGCATGGATGCGTGCGTCCGTCGGTTATATCGAAGGCAAAAACCTAAAGATTGCCCGTTTTGGAGACAATATGAGGGAAGTTGCGGTAACCGAGGGAGACAAGGTTGAAGCCCAGATCAAGTTTGGATGGTCAATCAATGGCTATGGTATCGGGGATCTTATCGAAGTGCTGAATGATGTATCCGACCAGAGCGCCAATGTACTTTTAAAGGAATATGAAGAAAAGTATGATATCGCTCCTGAAGGCTTAACAGAAGGCCCGGTAAGGGACGCTATCAGGTACCAGGCCAAGTTGGAAATTGCGCTTAAAACCTTCCTGGAGGAAGGCGGATTTGGTGCCTTTACAACCACATTTGAAGTTTTGCATGGCTTGAAACAGCTGCCCGGTCTTGCCGTTCAAAGGCTTATGGAAGCAGGTTATGGTTTCGGTGCGGAAGGCGACTGGAAAACTTCTGGTCTTGTCAGGATCATGAAATTGATGGCCTCAGGACTTGATGGCGGTACATCCTTTATGGAAGACTATACCTATCACTTCGAGCCTGGTAACAGCATGATTCTTGGCGCACATATGCTTGAAGTATGCCCCACTATTGCAGCGACGCGACCCAGGATAGAGGTGCATCCGCTCGGTATCGGGGGCAAAGCCGATCCGGCACGAGTTGTGTTCAACGGTAAAGCAGGAAAAGCCATCGCTGCGTCATTGATTGACCTTGGAGACCGTTTCCGTCTGCTTGTGAATGATGTTGATGCCGTGGATGCGGAAAAGGATTTGCCCAAACTGCCTGTGGCCCGTGTACTCTGGAAGCCGATGCCGTCGCTGCATGAGGCTGCCGAAGCATGGATCCTGGCGGGCGGAGCACACCATACTTCCTTCTCGTATGACCTGACTGCCGAGAACATGCTGGATTGGGCCGAAATTGCAAATATCGAGTGTGTGCTCATAAATAAAGATACGGATCTATTGGAGTTTAAGAACAGCTTAAAGCTTAACGATATCATCTGGCGTTTTCATTAAGGCTTGAAGATTTACAGCACTATGAGTGGGACGGTTCTTTTGGCAGCTTTCGCTGAGCGAGACTGTCAGAAGAACCGTTCCTTTGATACCGAAGGGCACACAGGCCGGAACCCGGCATTTCCAGCCAGGCAGGAAGGAGCCGGCACATGACTGATATTATTGAAGTTCTGCAGGACAAAGATGACAGGAAGGCTTATGCGCTGTTCAAGGAAATTAATGCGAAGTCCGCTGAATCCAGTGAGTATTACCAGTACTTTGACAGGTTTGTCGCGCTTACTTCAAGTGAAAACTCATATGTAAGGACGCGCGGTTTCTGCCTTGCATGCGCACAGGCGAGGTGGGATGTTCAGGGCAAGCTGGCAGGCGCGATGGACCGGATGCTGTCCCTGCTTAATGATCAGAAGCCGATAGTGGTAAGACAGTGTCTTGCAGCATTACATGAGGTCGCGATATACAGGCCCGAATTGTCAGAGGCGATCCGTGACGGCATTGAGAGTATCGACCTGTCAAAATACAAGGACAGCATGTCTCCGCTGATCAGAAAAGACATGGATGAGCTTTTGAAAATACTTGATTAGTGAATCCTGTTCAATTCAGTGTTGGTAAAAGCGCGTCAAAAGAACTGTTCCAAATACGGCGTGAAAATAATAAAAAGAAATAGCTGAGTGACCAGAGGAACCGTCCTCCTGGTTCCCCTTGACGCTGTTCGGGTGCATTGGATATACTAATCTTTGTACCAAATGCGGTTACTTTTGGTTTATTAATGTACATAGCAAAGCTATCTGAGGCTTTCTGAAAGAGGTAGAATCAAATGCGCAAATATGGACTGAACGAACTTAGAGAAATGTATCTGTCCTTCTTTGAAGGCAAGGGTCACCTGCGGCTGCCCAGCTTTTCGCTGGTGCCTATTAACGATCCCAGCATCCTTCTGATCAATGCGGGGATGACACCATTGAAGCCGTATTTTTCCGGGCAGGAGAAACCGCCCAGCAAGCGTGTGACCACCTGCCAGAAGTGCATCCGCACACCTGATATAGAGAATGTGGGAAAGACCTCCCGCCATGGAACCTTCTTCGAGATGCTGGGGAATTTCTCCTTTGGCGATTACTTCAAGAAGGAAGCCATTCCCTGGGCCTGGGAGTTTATGACCAAAACCCTTGAAATACCCGAGGAGCTTTTGTATGTGTCGATCTATGAGGAAGACGACGAGGCCTTCGAGATTTGGAACAAGGACGTAGGGCTGCCCCCTGAGAAGATATTCAGAATGGGTAAGGAAGATAATTTCTGGGAGCATGGGACAGGTCCCTGCGGCCCCTGCTCAGAGATCTATTTTGACCGGGGTCCGGATAAAGGCTGCGGCAAGCCGGATTGCACAGTTGGATGTGAATGCGACCGCTTTATTGAGGTCTGGAATAATGTGTTCACTCAGTTTGACAAACAGGAAGACGGTACTTATCTGCCCCTCAAGAATAAGAATATAGACACGGGTATGGGTCTTGAGAGGCTCGCTTGCGTGGTTCAGGGGGTTGACAATATTTTTGAGGTGGACGCCATCCGTGCAATCCTGGACGAGGTCTGTGCCAAGGCGGGAGTTGAATACGGTAAGGACTATAAAAAGGATGTTTCCATACGCGTGATCACCGACCATGCCCGTAGCGTGACCATGATGGTATCCGACGGAATTCTTCCCTCCAATGAGGGACGTGGGTATGTGCTCAGAAGGCTTTTGAGGAGAGCTGCCCGCCATGGCCGGCTGCTGGGCATAAAGGATCTGTTTTTGGCCGGTATTGCAGACAAGGTGACTAACTGCTTCGGGGATGCCTATCCAAACCTTAAAGAAAAACAGGACTACATCAGGAAGGTTATAAGCCTTGAGGAGGAGCGCTTTTACGCCACCATCGACCAGGGAACCAGCATACTGGAAGGGTATATGGATCAGGCAAGGAAAGATGGCTCCAACACCCTCACAGGGGAGATGGTATTCAAACTCCATGATACCTATGGCTTTCCCCTTGATCTGACCAGGGAGATCGCATCGGAAAAAGGTATTGCCATAGATGAAGAGGGATTCCAAAAGGAGATGGCAAAGCAGAAGGCCAAAGCCCGTGAGGCTTTTAAGAGCCGTGAGGGCTCGGCATGGGAAAAGGATCTATTTGCCGGCACCGAGAATAATGTGCCCACAGAATTTGTGGGGTATGAAGAATATGAATGCGAAGCAAAGATACTGTATATCATCAAGGACAATACCCTTGTTGAATCAGCACAGCAGGATGACCAGGTTACGCTGATACTTGACAGGACACCCTTCTATGCGGAGAGCGGTGGCCAGGTAGGCGATACAGGAATCATATCAAGCGACAGCTTCAAAATGGAGGTTACATCCTGCCATAAGACATCCGATGATAAGTATCTCCACATAGGCAAGGTGATATCGGGAAGTGCCATGGTAGGGGATAGGATCATGGCATCCATAGATGCTGAGAAGCGTCTTGCAACTGCCAGAAACCACACCGCCACCCATTTGCTCCACAAGGCACTTAGGAAGGTGCTGGGGGATCATGTCAACCAGGCGGGATCCCTTGTCACGCCTGAAAGGCTCAGGTTTGACTTCACCCATTTTTCATCCATTGAGCCTGAACAGCTTGAGATGATTGAGAATCAGGTAAACGGGAAGATTCTTGAAAACATCCCGGTAAGCGTGGAGGAAATGCCTGTGGAGGAAGCCAAAAAGGCCGGAGCCATGGCACTCTTCGGAGAAAAATATAAGGATACTGTACGCGTGATATCTGTTGGCGCATATAGCAAGGAGCTCTGCGGAGGAACCCATCTTAAATCCACCGGGCAGGCAGGTCTTATAAAGATACTCGGTGAAAACGGCATATCTGCTGGTGTGAGAAGAATTGAAGCACTTACCGGTTTTAATGCGATTTCGTATTTCAGGAGCCGGGAGGATACGCTGAAAAAGGCGGCTGATGCGGCAAAAACCACGCCGGAGGAACTGCAACATAAGATTGAAAACCTGTCCGACGAGATCAAGCTGCTTAAAAAGGATATTGAGCAGATGAACAGCAAGCTCTTAAAAAGCTCATTGGACAGTATCATTGCCGATGCTCAGGAAGTTAAAGGCTTTAAGATCGTGGCGGCAAAGATGGGGGACATGGACATGAATGCCCTCCGAAACGCATCGGATTCCATAAAGGATAAGCTAGGATCAGGGGTTGTGATACTTGCATCCAGCAAGGATCAAAAGGTGAACCTCATCGTTTCGGCGACCCCGGATGCAGTATCAAGTGGAATACATTCGGGCCAGATCATTAAGGAAGCTGCGGCGGCTTGCGGCGGCGGGGGCGGAGGACGCCCGGATATGGCTCAGGCAGGCGGCAAAAACCCTGCTGGTATTGATGAGGCTTTAAAAATTGCAAGGCAGAAAGCCGCAGATATGATAAAATAGAGTTGTGCTTTAAAGATTTAACATACCGGATAAGGAGTGAGCCATATGGCTGACAATTGCATTTTCTGCAAGATTATCAAAGGAGAGATTCCCTCAACCAAGGTATACGAGGATGAGGATATAATTGCCTTCAAGGATATCAATCCGGCGGCTCCAGTTCATGTATTGGTGGTACCGAAGCAGCACATTGAAAGCCTGGAAGCGCTTGATGAGGAGAATATCAATGCAGTGGTGCCCGCACACAGGGCTATAAAGAAGGTTGCAGAGATTACTGGAGTTGCTGAGCAGGGTTACCGCGTGATCGTGAACTGTGGAGAAGGAGCCGGGCAGACTGTAATGCATCTGCACTACCACGTCCTTGGCGGTGTTAAGATGGGTGAAAAAATACTGTAATCCATCATGGCATGGTTTTGTAGAACCATGTGTTTCCAGGGCATACCGGTGTTATACACCATGGGGGCGTGCCGGAAGATGATGAAGCATGCTGAATAAATGCGCCTGGTCGGAAAAATATGTTGACGCTGTTTGAAGCGCTATTATATAATATAATACGTGCTGTTACATGGTATTTACCATTCAACTGAACGGATAAATCCCCCGGCACGGCTGTACGTACGTAACAGAGGGGAGGGATAGATGTGTCTGAAGTCAAGGTTAAAGAGAACGAAACCCTCGACAGTGCGCTGAGAAGGTTTAAGAGGCAATGTGCCAAATCAGGTGTTCTCGCCGAAGTCAGAAAGAGAGAACACTATGTTAAGCCCAGTGTTAAGCGTAAGAAGAAGTCTGAAGCTGCGAGGAAGAGGAAGACGAAGTAAGGAGGGACAGATTAGGATATGTCCCTGAAAGAAAAGCTCTTAATTGATCTGAAAGATGCGATGAAGGCGAGAGATACTGTCAGGAAGGATACAATCCAACTGATTCGGTCCGCCATTCTTCAAATCGAGAAGGATAAAAAGATCATCCTTGGTGATGATGAAATAACCGAAGTCCTTGCCCGGGAATTAAAGAGCAGACGTGACGCATTATCCGATATTGAGAAAAGCGGGCGAGCCGATTTAAAGGAAAAGGCCGACAGGGAGATTGAGATCATCCTTGGGTACATGCCCAGGCAATTATCCAGGGAAGAACTGGAGACTATTGTCAGGGAAGCCATAGACGAAACTGGCGCTCTTTCACTTAAGGATATGGGCAAGGTGATGAAAGCGGTTATGCCAAAAGTGAAAGGCAGAGCAGATGGCAACATTGTGAATGATATTGTTAAAGGCTTATTGGGATAATCAGGCTGGCCGTAACTAAGCCCGGAGTTCTAGCGACTTCGGGCTTTTAGCTATCAATAGGTGAATCTATTGTAGGTTATACATAATAAGTCTTCTAAAACACTTGAGAAAAAATTGGAGATGAAAGATGGAGAGCTTGTACACTGGCAGTTTAAAACGTTGGATTATAGAGAATAGTAATGGAAATCCCCCATTTGAGTGCGATGACTACCCGGCTTTTATAAGCTGTTTGCTCCATCAGCGAGGCATTGAGTCCCGGGAGGAGATGGAGAGTTTTTTGGCACCTGGCACCCAACACTTTCATGATCCTTTTCTTATGAAGGGGATGAACAGGGCGGCAGAACGGGTTGTCCAGGCCATAGACAAGAGTGAATCGGTGCTGATCTATGGCGACTACGATGTGGATGGCGTGGCCGCCACATCCATTCTGGTGGATATTTTAAGAAGGGAAGGCTTAAGGCCTGAGTTCTACATACCCGACAGGGCTGAGGAAGGGTATGGCATTTCGGATGCAGCGGTGGATATGGTTTGCGATTCCACCTTTGATCTTATGATTACGGTTGACTGCGGCATAACCGCAAAGCAGCAGGTGGAAGCCATCCAAAAAAGACGATTTGAGATGGGAAAGCCGCTGGACATAATAATTACCGACCACCACCAGTGCCAG
>JAAYTP010000147.1 GCA_012518025.1 Clostridiaceae bacterium | reverse complement strand
GAGAAGCATCTTATGAATGCACACCGCTTCAAGAGGGAAAATGAAAAAAGCCTCTGCGTTTCGCAGAGGCTTTGTCTGACCGGATTTCGTACATCAGGGAGAGTGAAGCTGTGAAGGCTGAAGAAGGACCACGGCGTGTTGTAACCTATTCGGTTGACGGGTATTCCTATTTCCCCCTATCAATGTTCCTCGCCGAATTCCGCTCGTCAGATGCAAACATAACATGAACAGGAGTGTCAAAGTGTTTTTATTTTTTCCTTGATGCCGGGGACATGCCCCTACTCTATCTTTATGCAGCAGGACAACTTTTTGACACAGGACATCCTGTTTCTTGAATATGGTAAATCTCTATGGTATTATTGCTTTATAAACGCGGTTTCGCAAGCTGTTAACAAGTCTTACAAGTTATCGGAGGTGCTCCCATGGTCAAGGAGGTTGTATCCAGAAAAGTTTCTGTCACCCCGGCGGATCTTGCAAGGAAATTATTCCCCGGACAGGTTTCAGAAAAAGATATTATCGATGCTGTATTCAGCAATAGCTCATACAAAGGCGTAATTGCTGTTTCAGGCCTTAAATTCAAGGCTCCCGCCGTCCTTGAGCTTCTCAAAATCAAGGAGACGGCTGAATATCTAAACCAGTTGGCTGAGAAAGGATATTCGGTTCTTATAAAACTGGAAACCGGTGGTATACGCCTTTATCAAGCCATGGGAAGTGAAGTGTCTGAGGCGGAATTGTCCGAAGAGCTTCTAAATTCAATGTCTGAAATCCTTAAAGACGCGGATAAATGGGCCGGATACCTTAATGAGGAAGGGGAGCATGTTATAGACCTTCTGTCTCCTGCGCCCGGTCCCCATTTCTATGTCAATCTCTTACTGGGTAATCGAGTTGGCTTTCCCAGAGCCCTACAGACAACCCCGAAAAGTGTTGTAGACCGTTTTGGAGGCGGAAGTTTCCGATCCCATGCCGCTTCCCAGGTTCTCGCCACCCGGTGGGATATGCGGCAGGAGGAAAACGGATTTCCGGCCAACAGGCAGTTTTACCTGGTGGAGAATGGCCAGAAGATCTTCTATTCGGCCGAACCCACCCACCCGAACATCGCTGAGGCAAAATGCATTCATTCCCGCAACCATACCCGGATAATATACAGGACAAAATGCGGCCTTGAAATCCGCAGGCTCATCTTTATTCTTCCCCAGTACAAGGGGCTTCCTCTGGCAACCGAGGTTCAGAGGGTTGAAATAGTCAACCACTCGGGCAGGGAAAGGAAGCTCCGTTTGGTGTACACGGGAATGTTCGGCAACTTCAACCCCATGGGACAGTGGGAAGACGTGCTCTATACAAATGTCATCATGCAGGGCAGGGTACTTAAGAACGAAGATGGTTCCGTAATGGCTGTGAGCCCCGGTTATTACCCTCCCTATACCCATTCGGATCAGCGCTTCCATGTCATGATGGTACGCGAGGACAGCTCCGTATCCTATCCCACAGAATTTTGCACCAACTACAATGAGTTTGTGGGCGTTGGAAACCTCCAGGATCCGCAGGGCTTGCTGCGCCTTTCTAACAACCTAAGCAGGAAGGGTCCCGGGTTCTTCGCGCTGGCCGCCACCGTGGAAGTGGGAAGCGGAGAAACAGGTACCATCGACAACTTCTCCGGCATGATCTCCGACAAGACCAATCCCGATTACAACTATCATGAAAGTTTTGTCAATGAAATCAAGGCTCTGTGTGATGCCTTTGCCAAGCCCGGTGCGCTGGATTTGGCCTTTGAGAAGAACATGAAGTTTCTGGACGAATACAGCGGCTTCATACAGCTCAGATCGTCAAATGAGATGATGAATGCTTATTTCAACAAGAACCTTCCCTTCCAGGTGCTGTACCAGACCTTTGTATCCCGCTCCTTCGGCCAGACCCAGAAGGGTTACAGGGAGATCGGGTTCCGCGAGATCCAGGATATATTCGCCTCGATGTATTACTTCGTGGCCATGGGCATGGCCGACTTCGTCAAGCAGCTTCTGAAGGAATGGTGCAGCATGGTCTTTGAGCTTGGCTATGCATACCACAACTTCTTCTGGGAAGGAAAGGAACCGGGCAGATGGTCAGATGACGCCCTTTGGTTCATCCAGGCGGTCTATAGGTATATCACCCTTACTGGTGATATTGGTTTCCTGGATGAAAAAGTAGCCATTGCGGGCACCGACGGCAAGGAACGGCCTGTGTATGATACCATCAGAGCTATCCTGAACTATTCTTTTAGCATATCCATCGGTAAACACGGCCTTCCACTTATAGACAGGGCTGACTGGAACGATACACTTCAGGTGGATCCCGATGCTATCGATGGTCCAACCAAGGAAAAGCTGTATAAGGAGCAGATTGCCAAAGGAGGAAATCCTGACGAGCCTTTCAAGAGCGATTACTCTGAAAGCGTTATGAATGCATTCCTGCTCAAGCTGGCGCTGGATGAAGCGGCAATACTGGCACAGGATAAAGGCGACATCAAGGTTAAAGCCGAGCTTGAGAAGGCAAGCCAGGAACTTGGCAGCAGAATTCAGACCCATGCCTGGAAGGAGGACTATTTTACCCGCGTTCTCATCAACCGCTATCCTGACGGTAAATACACCTACCTGGGTGCAAAGGGAGATTCTTTCTCCATAGATCCCGACATCGACGGCGTGTATTTCCTCAACTCCTTCAGCTGGTCCATAATCAGCGATACGGCCACTGATGAGCAGATAGAAGCCATGCTTGATGTGCTGGACAGGACGCTGAAAACGCCCTATGGCTTCAAGGTGGTCTCCCCTTCCGATTTAGGGCCAATCACCAATATCAGCGCTACTGATCATTACTTCCCCGGAGACAGGGAAAACGGTGGCGTATTTAAGCATGCCTGCATGATGGCCACCAGCGCCATGTTCAAGGCAGCCAAACGGGTTAAGGATACTGCCCTGGCCAAAAGGCTTGCCGAAGAGGCCTGGTGGATGGTTGATATCACAGTACCCTTCAGGACCATGGAAAACCCCTTTGAAATCTGCGGCAATCCCAGGTTCTGCACCCAATACAACAATAGCGAGACAGGGGAGAATATCGGGCCCATGCTAAGCGGTACCTCAACCTGGCTCATCCTTACACTCATGAGCGCCTTTGGTGTTGAATACACAGGCCAGGGTATCCTCTTTGAACCCATCCTAAGACCCTATGAAGAGAAACTCAGCTATACCTTGAACACAGGCAGGGCTCGCTACAATGTCACTATTACCAAGGGCAAAGGCTTCAAACGGATAACCGATGCCTCCGAAGTTTATTTTGACGGGCAGAAGCTGCCTTCCAACCTGGTTCCCATCATGACTGACGGGGAGGAACACACAGTATTCATTACCATGTAACTGTATTGAAGGGACAAGGAGCATTCACCTCCTTGTCCTTTTTTTATCCCTGATTCTCTTTCCCCCAATGCTGCATAACCTTTCATCCGATGCTCTTACAGTCTTTATTCCCTCCGCCCTGCATCACTATGCTACCCTACATTTCCCGTCACCGGTATGGTTTCCCATCATGTTCATCATCCTTCAGTCCTGAGTTGCGGGTCAATACCATACAAATACTTGACTATATGAGGCAGGGTCGAATACTATGGAGCTAAGAATTTTTTTAAGTAGTTAATTTTTATACCCCAGAGGTGATCCATGGAAAAGGGGTTTCTTTACGATTGTTGTATTTGCGCCGTCAACTCCGGATTCGATCCTATGACAGCCGAGGCCTTGAAGAAGGAAATTATAAGCTATAAACTCCCTAAGGGTATGGAGAATCAAGGCTTGAGTTTTCATCGCACGATCACCCTTCTCTTCCCCAAAAACGGCGACGAGGCCATCTCTGACGAGATCAGGAGCCTCACATCCCAGTCCAGATGGCTTGTTATAGTCTGTTCGGAACAAACCAGGGCAGCGCCGGTTATGTCACGGTTGATTCTTTTCTTTTCAGAATTGGGCCGTAAGTCCAATATCCTGCCCCTCCTGGTTGAGGGGGAGCCATCTCGTTCCTTTCCTGAACCCCTCTTTGAAAAGCGTACCAGCCACTGGCTGGATGAAGATAGTGTGAAAAGATCTGTCACCGAGACAGTGGAACCCCTTGCGGTGGACATCCGCGCTAAAAACCCAAAAGCTTCCCTCAGGCTCCTTCGCCAACTCAAGGTTAAAGTGGTTGCCGCTATGATTGATGTCCCCTACGATGCCTTGGAGCGAAGGCACTATAAAAGAACTCGCCGAAGACTTATGACGGCCGCTGCCATCCTGGTATCGGTACCCATCCTCGCCGGCTCCTTCTTCACATATATGTGGTGGAACACCAAACGCCAAATGGATATTGCGGTAGAAAAAGCACAGATCTCAAAGGATCTCTTCACAAAAATATGTTCCGAGTACCCGGAAAGGCTTTCCCACATCCCTTCTGCCCTTCCTGTGATTGATGAAATCCTCCTGGATAGTCTGGAGCAGCTGAAAGTGGCCGACAGCGTCATTTTCGAAAAGCTTGATCTGGACAGACTGCTTCTTCCGGACAGCAAGGATGATGCCCGGTCCCTCCTGGTTAAGGGTATGCTGCTCAGATACACGGGAAGGAGTGAGGAAGCAGAATCCCTTTATGAGAAGGCCTGCCAGGCAGCATCCTATGGGCAGACATACCTTGATTCATCCCTGTTGTTTCTCCGACATACCTCTCCTGAAATCTGGCCCAGCGGCCTTTGCATCCTCTCCATCCATGAGAACCAGGCACAGTACTATGGACTTTCGGCGGGGGATATCATCGTGTCCATCGATAACTATAAATTCAGAAGCATGGAACAGTTCTATCTTTACAGGAATTCACTGAGCTCATCAGATACCATTGAGATCACTGTTCTACATCCCTGCGAAGATAAACTGGAGGAAAACAAAGTGAGAATTCGGGTTGAAGATTTGAACTTTTCCATGGCCGAAATGTAACAGAAAGGGGTTGTCCCATGGATATAAACAAGGATCCGGGATATCGCTACGATGTCTTTCTTAGCTACCGGCACAAGCCCCTGGACAGCAGGATATGCAAAAAACTCCATACCCTGCTTGAAAGCTACAAGCCTGTTCGGCGCTTCAAGTCCGCTCGAATCACCAGGGTCTTCCGGGACGATGAAGAGCTTCCTGCTGCCGGTATCCTCAGCGACACCATCGCAAAAGCACTAGCTTCATCAAGGTACCTGGTGGTCGTATGCTCGCCGGATACCCCGGAGTCCGAATGGGTTGATCGGGAGGTGCGTACCTTCATTGAGCTCGGCCGCTCAAACAGGATATTTGCTTTGCTCATTTCCGGAACCCCCGACCACTCCTTTCCCCCATCGCTGAAGGGCGTTCAAGGCATAGAAAACCGCACCCTGCGGGTCACGGAAGCTAAAGAAAACCAAATCATCACAAGTCTTAAAAGGGAAAGCCTTAAGATCATAGCCGCCGTGTCTGGAGTATCCTGGGATCAGTTTAGGGTGGCCAACAGAAGGAGAAGTGTTAAGAGGATCATTTTGACAACGGCTTCTCTTGTGATTATGTTTTGTGTTTCGGGACTTTATCTCCTGCAACAGTGGCTTATGGCATCCTATTACAACATCTATGCGAATAAGGAGGAATTGCTGATCCACTCGGTGGTTCAGAACGTGACAAATGGCTTGCACGATAGGCTGAAGGAGGTGCCAGAAGCCCTGCCGGTGGTGGCCGATATCCTTGAAGAGAACCTTATTTATCTTGAAAGCATGGCCGCAATAGATACCGGGTCAACCTATACAGAGGGCTATCTGGGGAAGGGCTATCTAAGAACCATAGCCGCATGGCTGGATCTTGGCGATTATTCAAGGGCTGCCAAATATGCGGATAAAGCTGTTGAGGAATTTGAAAGACTTGCCTCGGTCAGATCCTATCTCAATGGAAAGTCAGAACTTCTCACATGTTACAGTGTGGCGGGTATTTCCATGCAATACTCCGGGAACTTAGATAAGGCAGTTTCCTATTACAGCAAGGGGGTATCCCTGGGAAGAGAGCTTGATGATCAAAGCCCCAACACTGAGATAAAAAAGCAGATAGCACAGAATCTCAACAGTCTCGGGGATTGTTACACTGCCATGGGATGTGTTGACGATGCTGTATTCTATTATGATGACAGCTTAAAAATCTATCTTGGGCTGATGTCTTATAAAGATTTCAGTGAGAGGGAGCTTGCCGGCACTTATGGTCATATGGCATCAACCCTTCATAACGCAGGGTTTTATGACCAGGCATCCAGATACTATTATGAGCAGATATCCCACCTTCAAAACCTGCGGGAAGCCGGTACGATATTGGACGATACCCTTCTGACCGATATGGCGCTGTGTTATGCCAACCTGGGCTCTATCCTTATGTATCAGGGGGATAACCAACAGGCTGTCAACATGCTGGAGCAGGCATCTGAAATCCTTCGTCCGGTCTCCATTTCCACTCCTGGAAAAAACTATTATCATGCCAGTATCCTGTCCTCCATGGGTGAGGCTTACCAGAACACGGGGAATCATGTTCTGGCAGGTAAATATTTTTCTGAATCCCTTTCCCTGTTGGAAGAATACGCAGAGGATACTGAAAATCTGCCGGCTCAGTGCGCTCTGGCCGATAATTACCGCCATCTGGGGCTTAACGCAAAATTCATGGCTCAGACAGAGGAAGCCATCAACTACTACACAAATGCTATTTCACTGTATGAGTGGCTGGCCAATGACAGAAAGGAACTGTCCCAGCTTTGGGGGCTTGCGGTATCCTTGCATGATCTTGGAACGGTTTATATGGATAATGGTAGTTACGATGAGGCAAAACCCTTTCTTTTTAAAGCCCTTGGTACATTTCAGGCCTACGATGAAGCTACCGGCACGGAAAGCTCCGTCAATAATATTGCCATATGCAGTAATAATATCGGTTTGTGCTTCTACAACCAGACTGATTATGCCGGCGCCATCCCCCACCTTCTGAGCGCCGCTGAGTATTACATATCCAGGCTGGAACAGGCTGATTCAAGCCATAGAAGAATATACGCTGATTGCTGTGGTTATCTGGGCAGGTGCTATGCTTATCAGGGCGAGTATGAGAGGGCAAGGGACTACCATCAGGAATCGGCACTTGTATTTGAGGTGATGTCGCGGGATCAGTCGGAATATTTAAAGAGCTATGCCATATCCCTTTATTGGGCTGCCATCGACCGGGTCCTTCTGGGAGAAACCAAACAGGCAGAGGATTATTATATCCTTTGCCTCGACCGGTGCAGCAAGTACATAGAAAGTGGAGACAGATCCTTTTTGCCAACCTATCTTTCCTTCTATGCCTATTACTATCTGGTATTCGAAGATGATTTCCAGAAGGCGCTGGAAATCTCACGGCAGGCCTGGATGGAAAACCCGGAGGATGTCTCGGTTCAAAAGATATATGCCTATAGCCTTTTGTTCTCAGGACACCGGGAGGAATCAGAGGAAATTCTTGCCGAGCTTGCGGCCAATCAGCCAGCCAACCTTGAGCTCATCCGCTTTGATAGTAGGGTTCTTAAGGCCAGTGGCTTCACCTACCGTGAGCTAGAGCCCTTAACACAACTTTTAGGTGAGTAAAAACCTGTTTATATCATTCCTATGACATAATTGACAATCGGGCAAATATCTTTTAAGTGAAAGGGAAGGGTTTTGTACGAAGGTGATATTTTGCTGATTGTCATTAGAAGAAGAAAACTGCTTCGCTATGCCTCCATAGGCATCATTCTCATTTTCACTGCTGTTATTGGGGGAAACCTCATTAAGGGGCCGGCAACTCTCTATGCCATCAATCAGGAAAATGAAAAGCGTTATATCAAGTGGGTAGACTTTACCGTGCCCCACACCCTGCTCAAGGAAACACTGAACCTTGATGTCAAATCCTATGGGAAAGAGGTTAAGCTTAACTGGATTGAGCTTTTGGCTTATTTGGCTGCAAAATATGGTGGCAATTTTAAAAGATACAAAAAGGCCGACCTGGAGGCGGTAGTAAAAAGGCTTAATGAAGGTCAGACCATGGAACAGATAGCGGGCGATATGAAATATTACGATTATTACCTTGAAGCCTATACCGCCGTATTGGGAGGTTTTGTGGGTGAATACGAGATCCAGGTGGATGATCCCGATAATCCGGGCAAGAAAAAATACGTCAAAAAGTATGGTCTGAAAGCCTTCTCGCCTATCGCTAAGGGATATAGCTTCGGTCACTATGACGATTTTGGGGACAGCCGCTCCTATGGCTACAGGAGAAGACATCTTGGCAACGATTTGCTAGGATCGGTGGGAACACCTATTATAGCTGTGGAAACGGGAAAAATCGAGGTTATGGGCTGGAACCGGTATGGAGGCTGGCGTGTGGGGATCAGGAGCCTCGACGGAACCAGGTATTACTACTACGCTCATCTGAGAAAGAACCATCCCTTTAATAACAGCCTGGCGGAAGGTGAAATCGTCACTGCCGGCGATGTTATAGGGTATCTGGGCATGACCGGATACAGCACAAAAGAGAATGTGAATAATATTAAAACCCCGCATCTCCATTTTGGCATGCAGCTCATATTTGACGAGAGCCAGAAGGATGGTGTCAACCAGATTTGGATAGATGTTTATCATATTGTTAAACTGCTCCAGTCAAACAAATCCGCTGTGAGAAAAGACCCGGATCTCAACGACTATTACAGGGTATACAACATGATTGACCCCATCGTCCCCGACTGATCATCGGTTTCTTTGGGGTCTTGAGGCTCTT
>JAAYTP010000146.1 GCA_012518025.1 Clostridiaceae bacterium | reverse complement strand
TGTCTTATAATGTATACCCATTTTTAAACACGTTGTCACAAAAAACAGCAAATTGGAGCGATGTTATATTTTTTTACACCACTTCCATCATATTATTAATCTAAGGAATTGCCAATAGATTTTCTCGAAATCCATGGTGATGAAGGTTGGCAACACTCAACGAATTCTGTATAGTCATATATATAAATAGCTTCATGGAGGTTTAGAATGATATGAAAATTGTGTTCGCTCCGGATTCCTTTAAAGGGACAATGTCGTCCCTTCAGGTGATACAAATCCTTGAAAGGGCAGCGAGCTCTCATTTTAGTGATCTTCAGGTGGTCAAAGTGCCCATCGCCGACGGGGGGGAAGGAACGGTAGAGGCTCTGATCACGGCAATGGGGGGGGAGTATAGGTATGCACAGGTAACGGGACCTCTGGAAGGGATGTCTGTTAAGGCCATGTACGGTATTTCCAAAAACGGGACTGCCATCATTGAAATGGCTCAGGCCTCCGGTCTGCCTCATCTGGATGAAAACCAAAGAAATCCCTTGCAGACCACGACCTATGGCACGGGGGAACTGATACGAGTGGCTCTGGATGAAGGCATCAGGGAGTTCATCATTGGGATTGGCGGAAGCGCCACCAACGACGGCGGCATGGGAATGGCTCAAGCCCTCGGAATCGTTTTTTTGGACGGAGAAGGCAGGAATGTAGGCTTCGGTGGCCGATACCTTTCTGAAGTCGGGAAAATTGTCATGGATGGGCTGGATCCAAGGATCAGGGAGAGCAAAATAACGGTTATCTGTGATGTAAGCAATCCGCTGACAGGGCCTCAGGGTGCAACCTATGTATACGGGCCACAAAAGGGTGCAACAAAAGAGATGCTTGAGATTCTGGAAAAGGGTATGAAAAACTATGCCGGAGTTATTCAGAGGCAAATTGGAATTGATATGGACAGTATCCCGGGAGCAGGAGCCGCAGGGGGATTGGGTGCTGCCCTCACAGGATTTCTTGGTGCTGTTTTGAAGCCTGGCATTGAAGCCGTCCTGGAATTCACCGATTTTGACAGCCTCCTTGATGGTGTGGATCTTGTAGTCACAGGGGAAGGCAGGATTGATGAGCAATCGGTGTTTGGTAAGGTGCCTGTTGGTGTGGCCAAACGCTGTAAGGATAAAAGTATTCCAGTGGTTGCCGTTTCAGGCATCATGGGCAAAAATGCCGGAGCGGTCTATGATTACGGTATCAATAGCATTATGACAACTGTAAACAGGGCCATGCCCCTCGAGGAGGCTCTGACGCGAGCCGAAGAGCTGCTCTACGATGCAGCGGACAGAATGTTCCGCTTTATCAAGACGGGAATGGATATTAAAACCAGTAAATAAGGGCATTCATAAAGATTGTTTTGTAATGATTATGGAGACAAAACGCTGGCAGGGAATCACGACCTTACCAGCGTTTTTTGATTTTGCCCCTTCAAGTATTTTTTCATGTTCATGTGGAATGATAAGTGAATGCGTAGAATATTCCATCACAGAGGAGGAAATTAAAGTGACACATCGCAACGAGACGATAGAATCCCTCAACCAGCTTTTACAAGGGGAGTACATGGCGGTTGAGAGCTTTAACAATTTTATATCCAGGCTTGAAGATGAAAAAGCGAAGCAGGTATTTAAGGACGTTCAAAAACATCATAGAGATAATATAGAAAAGCTTGCAGGCTATATTCAGGAGATTGGCGGACGCCCGCAAGAAAATCTTGGGCTCAAGGGGACAATGGGAGAAGTAAAGGTGAACATGGATCTGGGTCCGGATGCGGGCACCAGTGAAATAATAGAAAAGGCCATCGAAGGTGAGACCAAAGGTGTCAATATGGCCGAAAAGGTGCTAAGAGGAGAGCTGGACGAAAGATCCAGGGATATCGCTGGTGAAATACTGCATCAGGACAGGAGCTCCATCAAAAAACTAAGGAATCTGCAATAAAAGATACGGTTATTCAGGGAATACTTGACTCGCAGGGTACTCCCGTCTGGCACAGACCGCAGGTAGAGTATCCGTCGTAGTCGTAACGGTCGTGGCAAATCTTTGCAATGACCTCCTTATGGTACTGGAGACATTTTTCCTTGTCATGGCCCTCAGGAGTAATAGCATCAGCCGGACAGCGCCTTATACAGGCAGTGCAGCCATCCCTGGCCTTGCAGTATTCGTTGAATTTACTATAGGGTCGGGGTGTTTTCTTCAGGCGGCAGTTTACAATTACCGAGCCGCAGCGCATGGCCTTGCCCTTTACTGAGATCAATCCATCACAAAGACCAAAGGTGCCAAGTCCTGATATCATTGCAGTATGTCGCTCTGACCAGTTGGATATCAGATAAAACCGGTCTGAATCTCCCCAGGAAAACTTCTCGCTGCACATGGGCGCCACAGCCTCATAGCCCATCTCCTTAAAGTATTCCTCAAGTGCCTTCGCAAGGCCGCGATTGCATTCCTCGCCGTAGACCCGGTTCATCTGCCATTCCATGGTTGAGCAATCTGTCTGTTCACGGTTAAGTCTCTTTGTGTCCTCGGTCTGGGGCAGAACCCAGCTTATTATGCTTACATTTTTAGCATCAAAGGGATGGCCGTAGGTCTCCATCAGCCACTCAACCGGTAGTTTATAAAACTGAGGGTCAATGTGCTGTTTATAAAATCCGTATAGCTCGTCATCACCATGGCTGATGCCCATTGCAGGCTCTCCGAAGGCAGGTTTGTCGATTACCTTCATGGTATTTCTGCCGGACTCCATATAGGCCTTTATGAATTCTTCTATTTTTCGTTCCATACAACATCCCGTCCCATGCGCTTTACTTATATACCCCGGGTCTGCCGCAAAGGCAGACTCAAGTATATTGTAGCACCGTAAAATGATCCTGCGCTGAAACATGCATAACATCTCAGGATTGGGCAAGGTATCAAAAAAGATGTCAATAAGGCTGTTTCACTCGTATACTATCGCCTCTACCTGACGTACTTCAGCCTCCCACCTGAAAACGTGCCCCGGCATGTTTTCTTAACGGTTCGTACCTTCTTAGGTTCAAGGCCTCTTTCAAATGAAAAAACTTGTGACATTTTATAACTATTGTTTTATTATTTTTATAGACAAAAAACGAGGAGAAGGGGTGCATTCTCCTATAAGATAATTAAGGAGATTGAAATGAAAAACATAATTACAGACAGACTAATCATCAGAAAGTTTGATAAAAATGATTGGCAGGATCTGCATGAATATCTGTCAGATGAAGAAGTTGTTAAATATGAACCATATGATATTTATTCAGAAGATCAGGCTAAGGAAGAAGCAGCTAAAAGGTCAAATGACGAGTCTTTCTATGCAGTTTGCTTAAAGGAAAATGGAAAGTTAATAGGTAACTTGTATCTGTGTAAAGGAGACTTTGATACATGGGAATTAGGATTTGTATTTAACAGGAAGTACCAGGGTAAAGGCTATGCCACAGAGGGTGCGAGAGCGTTACTTGACTATGCCTTCACACATTTGGGAGCAAGGCGTATTATAGCCATGTGTAATCCAAAGAATGAACGTTCCTGGAAGTTGCTTGAACGCTTACATATGAGACGTGAGGGTTTACTTTTGCAAAATATCTATTTTGAAACCGACAGAAATGGTGCGCCTATATGGCTTGATACTTACGAATATGCCATATTGAAAGAAGAATGGTGTAAATGGACAGGTTCATAATAAAACCAGGGGGGCAGTCCCCCTGGTGTATCTTTCCTAAAAAGACAGCGGATTCTGATTTTCAGAATCCGCTTCATTACTGGTCGGAGTGAGAGGATTGCCGTATGCTTCGCTTCGCTCGCATACTAACGCCTCATCCTGACGGACTGCGGCCACTCGCCTAAAAACGTGCCCCTGGCACGTTTTCTTAACGGCTCGTGCCTTCTCAGGTTCAAATCCTCTCTTCAAACTACAGAATAAATAAAGCGGACTCCTTATTCTCGGAATCCGCTTTATTTCTTGGTCGGAGTGAGAGGACTTGAACCTCCGGCCTCTTGGTCCCGAACCAAGCGCTCTACCACCTGAGCCACACCCCGACGGCAACATACGGTATTTTAGCACATTTCTTCGCCCGGAGCAATGACAAATTGTGAAGGCTTCGAGCAAAGAATATTATATGACGGAATGGTTGTGAATTCAAGTGAATTGTTGCCCGGGTGTGGCTCTGGTAAATACGAGCGACCTTTTCATCACGGCTCTATGGTGGCCGGGTTGGTAAACACCCGCTGGTTGGCCTTGCGGATGCCGTTTTCAAACCTAAGCCTGAAGCTCTCCTGATGGTGGATATCAATAGAGGAGGAGCCCACCATCACATCCAGGATGCAGTCCTCCAGCCCGAGCTCGTAGTCCCTGTTATGGTAGCACAGGGAATCATAAAGGATGTCGAAGCTTACAGTAACCCGCTCTCCTTTTTTAAGAGAAACCCTTTTATAGGCTTTCAGTTCCCGTTCTGGATGTATGACTGAAGTGTAGCGTTTTCGGACATATATTTGAATCACTTCGTCGCCATCATAGGGTCCCTCGTTAAATACCGTCACCCTGACACAGATTCGATCATCTTCTTTGCTGAAGACAGCCTCCTCATACCTGAAGCTGGAGTAGCTCAGGCCATAACCAAAGGGGTACAGGGGTTTGGTATCCATTTCCAGATAGGTGTTTCTCCAAAACTGGGTTTTGCCTGTGGCATGCTGAGAATAATAAACAGGAAGCTGCCCAAGGCTTCTGGGAAGGGAAACCGGAAGCCTGCCCCCAGGATTGTATCTTCCGAACAGGGCATCTGCAATGGCATCGGCGCCTTCCATTCCGGGACGCCATGCCTCCAGGATAGCGTCCATCTCCTGACTCTCAAAGGTAAGTTCTAAAGGCCTTCCATTACTCAAAACCAGGATGATGGGCTTACCAAGCTTTCTCAATTCTTTCAAAAGGGTTCTTTGCTCATCGGAAAGACCGATTTTGACACGATCCACCGATTCGCCGCTGTCGTTTTCATAGCCTATGCCGCTGGTGTCGCCGCATACCGCAACAACCACATCGGCTTTTGAGGCAGCTCCCACTGCTTCCTCCAGGGCATAGAAATCGGGATCATGATTATAATCGGTGGTATCCTTAAGGCCGGGAGCAAGATATACCCGGGTTTTACTGCCCACTCTTTCACAAATAGCCTGGTATACGGTTTTAACATCATGATACAGATCCTCAAAACGGGTATCCTTTCGTTTCAGGAAAACCGAGGTGGGGATGATCTCTCCCTCTAAGGCTTCCGACAAATGGTACATGAACTCGATATGGGAGGGGTAGGAATAATCGCTGTATGCGAATTCCTTTTTATCGGCAAGCGGTCCTACCACAGCGATACTTGCGATATCGGGGGACAGGGGGAGAAGATTATCCTTGTTCTTTAGCAGAGTGAGGGACTGGCGGGCCATTTCACCTGCAATCTCCCGGTGTTTTTTGCAGCAGACAGTCTCCTGAACACGATCCACATCCACATAGGGATTGTCAAAGAGGCCAAGGCGGAACTTGATGGACAACATCTTTGAAACAGCCCGATCTATTATAGAGATGTCAATACGACCCTGTTCTACCAGTGGTTTCAAACCATCCTTCAGGCTGTACTCCAGAAGCTCCATCTGGATTCCTGCCTTAAGAGTCAATTCGATGGCCTCATCCAGGGTTTCGCAATACTGGTGGAACTCCTTCACCAGTTTAATGCCGCTGCCGTCCGCCATTAAAAGCCCGTTAAACCCCAGCTTTTTCCGCAGGATATCAACCAAAAGTTCCTTCGAAGCATGGCAGGGCATATCATGCCATTCATGGTAAGCTGCCATGACACAGGCAGCATCTGCCTCGCGGATGGCTGCTTCAAAGGGAACAGCATAGCTATCAAGGATCTCTCTTTTCGTAGCGTGGATGGGAGCGCAGTTTCGCCCACCGTCACTGATACCCTGAGCTGCAAAATGCTTCAGGGTGGCAGCAATGCCCTGATCAAGGGAGTCGGACTGGAGGCCTTTTGTGTAGGCCATACCGCATTGTGTAACAAGATAGACGTCCTCGCCATAGGATTCTTCATAACGTCCGAAGCGATGATCCCGGACTACATCCACCACGGGAGCCAATGCAAGCCGTTCGCCCGTTGAAAGCATTTCTTTTCGCACCGCATCTCCCATCTGTTGTACCGGTTCCTCGTTAAACATGGCAGCAGCGCCTATATTCTGTGGAAACAGGGTGTGATCCCGGCTCAGAACCCCTGAAGTGGCCTCGGTTACGAACAGAGCAGGAATTCCCAGCCGTGTCTTCTCCACCAGATGTTTTTGGATCCTGTTGATGACAGCAGCCATCTGCGCAGGTTTAAGCTCTGTCTCCCCGCCAATACGGTTGAGATAACCGCAACCATGGGGAATGTTGGCCGAAGCTTTTTCCTCGGAAAAGGTAAGGGTATGGCGGTCGGTCATCACATCAAGCAGGCTGGCCCATGTCATCTGGGCTATTTTTTCGTCCAGGGTCATTCTGGAGAGCAAATCCTTAACGCGATCTTCCACGGGCTTTGAAGGGTTCTTATAGATCATGTGTTTACGTCCTCCATTCCTCTTTGTAGTTTTGCGGTTTGTGGGCTATTACCGGGCAATTTATTGTGCCAGCTATATGTCATCATATTTAATGATACAGGCATGGTTCATAAAAGTAAAACTCATTTAGAATGAAAATTATTCAAAATGTACAAATGCCTATTGCAATCAGGAATAAATTAGGGTAGACTTAATAATGTCAGATTAATAAGTGTTGGAGGTGGGGTAACCATGGCATACCTTCTTGGCATCGACATAGGTACATCAGGTACAAAAACAGTTTTGTTTGATGAAAAGGGAGCAACAATAGCGAGCGATACCCAGGAATATCCGTTGTATCAGCCTAAAAACGGATGGGCCGAGCAAGACCCGGAGGACTGGTGGAAAGCTACATACACATCAACCCGCAATGTGCTTGCAAAGAGCGGAGTCAACCCCAGGGAAATCAAGGGTATAGGTCTTTCAGGGCAGATGCATGGTTTAGTTCTTCTGGATGGGGACAACAAGGTGTTGAGAAGATCCATCATTTGGTGTGATCAGCGCAGTGCTCAGGAATGTGAAGAGATTACCTCTCTTGTAGGGGCTAAGCGGCTGATCGAGATCACAGCCAATCCTGCTCTCACAGGCTTTACAGCCTCCAAGATCAAATGGGTTATGAACAACGAGCCCGAGATATATGAGAAGGCGCGTAAAATCCTGTTGCCCAAGGATTACATCCGTTTCTGCCTGACCGGGGAGTACGCTACCGAGGTATCGGATGCCAGCGGCATGCAGCTCTTGGATGTGCCCAACCGCAAATGGAGCGATGAGGTTCTCCAGAAGCTGGGAATTGACAAGGACATGCTTGGAAAGGTGTATGAGTCCCAGGAGGTTACCGGAACAGTCAGCAAAAGGGCAGCGGAGCTTACAGGGCTGGCTGAGGGCACCGTTGTTGTTGGCGGCGGCGGCGATCAGGCTGCTGGTGCTGTCGGTAACGGAATAGTTAAGCCGGGAATTATTTCTTCAACAATAGGAACATCGGGTGTGGTATTTGCCTATACCGACAAGGTGAGCATCGATCCCAAAGGCCGTGTCCATACCTTCTGCCATGCTGTACCCAACACCTGGCACATCATGGGTGTTACCCAGGGTGCAGGTCTGTCCCTACAGTGGTTCAGGAATAATTTCTGCCATGAGGAGATTTCTTCCGCTGGTCTTCTGGGAGTTGACCCATACTACCTGATAGATAAAGCAGCTGAAAAGGTTGCCATTGGTGCCGGTGGACTGGTTTACCTTCCCTATCTCATGGGTGAAAGAACACCGCATCTTGATCCTGATTGCAGAGGTGTGTTCTTTGGTATTTCCGCTAAACACACCAAGCGCGAATTCTTAAGAGCTGTTATGGAAGGCGTGGCTTACAGCCTCAAGAATTGTCTTGATATAATAAAGGAAATGGGTACCGATATCAATGAGGTTCGGGCATCAGGCGGTGGTGGAAAGAGCCCGCTGTGGAGGCAAATCCAGGCCGATCTCTTCGGGAATCCCATCTGCACTGTGAACTCCAGTGAAGGTCCCGCCCTGGGTGCCGCTCTTCTGGCAGGCGTGGGTTCCGGTGTATATAAGAGTGTTCCCGAGGCCTGTGACCAGACCATCAGCGTTGTTACACGCCAGGATTACGACATGGACAACCATAAGAGCTACCAGGAGTTCTACCAGCTGTATAACGATATTTACCAGTCATTGAAAAAAGACTTTAAAACTCTGGCCAGACTGAACCAGAACTGATTTTGAGGTGTATTCTTTGAGAGAAGCGAGGACGGGAAATAACAAATTTTTAAAAGAGCTGAATCAAGCCATCATACTGGATCTGATCAGAACCACGGAGGGAGTTTCCCGAAAGGCTCTGGCCGATCGTACCGGATTGTCAGCCACCGCAACGGGAGCTATTGTGAAAGAGCTTCTCAAGTCCCAGTTCATAAGGGAGGTCGGAGAGGGTGAATCCTCCGGAGGCAGAAAGCCGGTCATGCTCGAGATAAATCCCGATTCCTATTATGCCTTTGGTTTTGACATAGATATGAGGTTTATCTATGCAGTGGTACTGGATATCACAGGAAAGGTGCATTATGAGGAGAGGTGGGAAAACCGTTCTCCCCTCACTCCAGAGGAAGCTGTTGAGCAGATCGGGCGGATATTTGATACCGTGGTATGGGCTCTAAGGCTCAGGAAGGACAGAGTTCTGGGGGTTGGTGTATCCATACCCGGAATGCTGGACATAACTACCCGGAGGATATACCTTGCACCAAACCTGGGGTGGACCAATGTGGATATCAGGGAAAGCCTGAGTGAGAAGCTCGATGTTCCCGTCTATCTTGATAACGAGGCCATGTGTTCGGCATTTTGTGAAAACTGGCTGGGCATATGCAGGGGTGTGGAAGATTTCATCTGTATCAATATCGAATCGGGTATAGGTGCTGGTATTTTTGTAAGAGGCAAGATCTATCGAGGCCATACCGGAAGCGCAGGTGAAGTGGGCCATATCTCTGTGGATGAAAACGGTCCCAGGTGTAAATGCGGAAATGTGGGCTGTATTGAAACCCTGGCATCAATAAACGCCATGGCAGAAAAGTACAAGGAACTTATATCAAAGACCCACCCGGATGCTTCTGAAAACACTATCGACGAGAATTTTGATGCTCTTCTGCAAGGTGCCCATGAGGGAGACCAGACATGCCTGAAGATTTTCAAAGGGGCTGCAAAAAGTTTGGGAAAAGCCATTGGATATCTCATCAATGCCTTTAACCCGCAGACCATTGTCATTGGTAAGAAGTTTCCTAAATATTCCGAGCTGGTTCTTGATGATATTGCCCTGTCCGCATCGAAAACGGCTTTAACACACCTGGCAGAAAGCTGCAGCATTGTTCCATCAAGTTTTGGAGAAAACTCTTCAGCACTGGGAGCAGCCATCATACCTGTTCGAAAGCTCTTTGGCAAATAGCCGGGGCACAAACACGCGATACTTTTTAAGTTTGACTTATAAAACCATAAACAAGGAGGGTTATCATTATGTCAGAATTTTTCAAAGGAGTCGGCAAGATTCAATATGAAGGATCGGAATCAAAAAATCCTTTAGCGTTCAAGTACTACAACCCGGACGAGGTTATCAACGGCAAGACCATGAAGGAGCACCTGCGCTTTGCAGTTGCCTACTGGCACACATTCCAGGCCAGGGGCTCAGACATGTTTGGAGCAGGAACAGCCGTAAGACCCTGGGATCACATCACCGATCCCATGGAACTGGCTTATGCCAAGGTAGATGCCAATTTTGAGTTCTGCGAAAAGCTGGGTGTACCGTTCTTCTGTTTCCACGACAGAGATATTGCCCCTGAAGCCGACACGCTCCAGGAAACCAACAAGCGTCTTGATAAGGTTGTTGAAAAGATCAAGGATCGCATGAGTAACAGCGAAGTGAAGCTGCTCTGGGGAACCACCAATGCCTTTAGTCATCCCCGGTTTGCTCATGGCGCATCCACATCCAACCATGCCGATGTTTTTGCTTATGCTGCATCCCAGGTTAAAAAAGCCATGGAGATCACCAAGGAACTGGGTGGAGAAAACTATGTGTTCTGGGGAGGCCGTGAAGGCTACGAGACATTGCTCAACACCGATATGAAGCTTGAGCTGGACAACCTGGCACGCTTCCTGCGCATGGCTGTTGATTATGCAAAGGAAATCGGATTTGATGGCCAGTTTCTGATAGAGCCCAAGCCGAAGGAACCCACCAAGCATCAGTACGATTTCGATGCAGCCACAGTAATAGGCTTTTTGAAGAGCTATGGACTCGATCCATACTTCAAGCTCAACATTGAGGCAAATCATGCAACGCTTGCTATGCATACATTCCAGCATGATCTGAGAGTGTCCAGAATCAACAACGCTCTGGGAAGCATTGACGCCAACCAGGGTGATATGCTGTTGGGCTGGGATACCGACCAGTTCCCCACCAACCTTTATGATACCACTCTGGCCATGTATGAAGTGATCAAGATGGGTGGATTCACCAAGGGTGGCCTCAACTTTGATGCCAAGGTACGTAGGGCTTCCTTTGAACCTGTTGATCTGTTCTATGGTCATATTGCAGGTATGGACGCTTTCGCAAGAGGCTTTAAGGTTGCCGCAAGACTTGTGGAAGATCGTGTATTCGAGGACTTCATCGCTAAGCGTTATGAAAGCTACACCACCGGTATCGGCAAGGACATTGTTGAAGGAAAGGTAGGCTTTAAGGAATTGGAAGCTTACACCCTTAAAAATGGTGAGCCGAAGCTGTCATCCGGACGCCAGGAAATGCTGGAAGCCATATTCAACCAGTATCTCCTGGAAACAAAATAATTCTCCTGAATCAATTAAGGAGCCGCAAATTGCGGCTCCTTTTAATATTCATTCTACTGAATGGATCAAAGATCCCTATGGGTAAAGCGCCGTTTGTTTGAGGCATAATCGGCTACGATATGGCCATCGCCTATAAGCTTGTATTTATATGTCACAAGGCCATCTAATCCAACGGGTCCGCGAGCGTGGATCTTATTGGTGCTGATGCCCACCTCGGCACCAAAACCGTATCTGAAACCATCGCTGAACCGGGTCGAACAGTTGGCAAATACATTACCTGAATCCACATATTCCAGAAAACGGTTTATATTCTCCTCGCTCTGTGAAACAATGGAGTCGGTATGGCCGGAGCCATAGGTGTTGATATGTTCTATGGCGTCATCCAGTGAGTCCACAATCCTTATGGATAAAATATAATCTAGGTATTCTGTCTTCCAGTCTTCTTCTGTGGTCTCCTTGCATGATATGATTTGCCGGGTTCTTTCACATCCTCTGATCTCCACCGATTTTGCATCAAGAGCTTCTTTTAAGGCAGGTAAAAAACTATTTGCCATATCCTTATGAACCAGCAGGGTTTCCAGGGCATTGCACACGGCAACATACTGGGTCTTGGAATCCATGACAATCTCAACAGCACTTTTTACGTCGGCGTCCCTGTCAACATAGACATGGCAGATACCATCTGCGTGCCCTAAAACCGGGATCCTTGAATTGTCCATGATATAACGTACAAATTCATTGGAGCCGCGGGGGATGATAAGATCAACATATTCATCCAGGGCAAGCATTTCATTGACCTCGTCCCTGCTTTCCATAAGATTTATCCAATTCTCCGGCATCCCGGCTTCCTTAGATGCCTCCGAAATAATCTGGGTCAGTATGCGGTTGGTCAGCATGGCCTCCCTGCCGCCCTTGAGGAGAACGGCATTCCCGCTTTTTAAGCATAATGTGGATATCTGAACCAGCGCATCGGGCCTTGATTCGAAGATGATGCCGATCACGCCTATGGGGGAGCTCACTCTATAGAGCCTAAGATTATTATCCAACTCCCGAGCAAGCAGTTTCTTTCCCACAGGATCCTCAAGATCCATCAGGCTATGAATACCTTCCACCACATCATTGAGCTTCTTCTCATCGAACTTAAGCCTCTTAAGAAGCGGGGCGGCAAGATTCTCGGAAGCACTCCTTTCCATATCCTCTATGTTAGCCTTAAGGATTTCTTCCTTTCTTTCCAGCAACGCCTTTGCGATTTTCTCAAGAGCACAGTTTTTCAATTCAGTTAAGACCCCTTGCATAAGTATAGAGGCCTTTTTAGCCTGTATCGCCATTGATCTGGTATCCATTCCTATCCCTCACCGTGTACCAATTTATTTTTAGAACCATTATCCATTCCTATTAACAAATTAGTATTATCATACCATGAAATGTGCATGAAGTGAATAGTTCGCACCCGCAGGGCAATGCTCTTTAATGATCCATAAAAATACTTTCTTGACGAGACTGTGGGTAGCTTATAAAATATGACTTGTATCTTTTTCAGAATACTTTTTGCTATATATACAGTAAGGAAGGTATCCAATCCAATGACTGATTCAGAACTTATAAGGGAGATTGAGAGAAGGCGAACCTTTGCCATCATATCCCATCCGGACGCAGGTAAGACCACCTTGACAGAGAAATTGCTTCTTTATGGAGGAGCTATCCATATGGCCGGTTCGGTCAAGGCGAGGAAGGCTTCCAGGCATGCCACGTCCGACTGGATGGAGATAGAGAAGCAGCGTGGAATTTCAGTAACATCCAGCGTTATGCAGTTCCAGTACCAGGGTTACTGCATCAATATTCTGGACACACCGGGTCACCAGGATTTCAGTGAAGACACATACCGTACGCTGGTGGCGGCAGACAGTGCCGTGATGCTCTTAGACGGCGCAAAGGGCGTTGAAGCTCAAACCATAAAGCTCTTCCATGTCTGCAGCATGAGAAAGCTTCCCATCTTCACATTTATCAACAAGATGGATAGAGCCAGTAAGGATCCCTTTTCATTAATGCAGGAACTGGAGGATGTCCTGGGTATCCGTTCCTATCCCATAAACTGGCCCATCGGTACCGATGGCGATTTCAAGGGTGTATATAACAGACAGCTTGGCCAGATAGAGCTTTTCACCGGTGATAAATCTCATGGACAGGCTATTGTTACCTCAACGAAGGGATCGGTGGAGGATCCGGTATTTAAGGAGCTTCTTGGGGAGCCCTATTATTCCAGACTGGTCGAGGAAATAGAGCTATTGGATATGGCCGGAGACGAGTTTGATCTTGGTAAGGTTTTAAAGGGTGAATTGACCCCCATCTTTTTCGGAAGTGCCATGACCAATTTTGGAGTGGCCCCGTTTCTGGAAGAATTCCTGAAAATGGCTCCACCTCCCGGACCACGCATCTTTGGGGAGGACTTTATAAGTCCCGAGGATCAGAACTTCACTGGTTTCGTGTTTAAGATCCAGGCTAATATGAATCCAAAACACAGGGACAGGATTGCATTCATGCGGATATGTTCCGGTACATTCCAACGGGGGATGCAGGTTATTCACAGCGGATCGGAAAAACCCATACGCTTGGCACAGCCCCAACAACTCATGGCACAGGAGCGTGAATTCATAGAGAAAGCCTATCCGGGAGATATTGTTGGACTTTTTGATCCCGGTATATTCCGGATAAGTGACGCCCTGAGCGATAAGGGAGGCTTGACATTTGCAGGTATACCGAGCTTTCCTGCTGAACATTTTGCCAGGGTTTCGGCAAAGGACACCATGAAGCGCAAACAATTCCTCAAAGGCATTACCCAGCTAGCCCATGAAGGAGCGATACAGGTTTATCAGGAGCCAGATATAGGTATTGAGGAGTTTGTTGTGGGAGCAGTGGGTGTCCTGCAGTTCGAGGTTCTTGAATATAGGCTGAAGAATGAGTATTCAGTGGATCTGAAGCTTCAACAGCTTCCACACCGCCATGCCCGCTGGATAGTATCAGCCCCAACTGAGCCTAATCGGCTGAACCTGACCTCTTCCACCAAGCTTGTCAGGGACAGTCGAGGAAATCCTGTTTTGCTTTTTGAGAATGAGTGGTCGGTTCAATGGGCTAAGGACAAGAACAAAGGGCTGGAGCTCAGTGATATTTCTCCTTGATGCGTACAAGAAGTGAGAACTGGGAAGTGAGAAGTATCTCCAGCATATCATTGGGAACGCAGTGAAGCGTGGCAATCTCCGATTGTTTCGTCTATACTTTTTGGCAGGCAGGACATATGGAAAGGGACGGATGCCTCTCGAATGGAGAAGCTAATCCGTCCCTTTTCCAAACACTTTACCGGTGGTTTGCTCTTTTATGGCCTGTAAGCCTCATCTGGGGGCATGATATTCACACCTGAGCCCATGAGGATGTCCACAGCCTTATTCAAATCTTCAACCTTTATGACCACGTTGGCCATTCCGGCCTTTGAACTTCCCGTGAAAGCGTACATGTACTCGATACTTATGTTGTTTTCCTCCAGAGTGTTCAAAACCCGGGCAAGACTGCCAGGAGAATCGTCAATGGTGATGCCTATAACCTCTGCCGTACCTACTGAGAACCCGTCCTTTTTAAGAATGCCGGCTGCACCGACGGGATCATTGACTATAAGCCTTAAAATTCCGTATTCCGTGGTATCAGCGATGGAAAGGGCGCTGATATTGATCCCTGCTTTACCAAGTACTCTGGTCACTTCTGCCAACCTGCCGGATTCATTTTCAAGGAAGACGGTCAACTGTTTGATGAGCATGCACATCACTCTCCCGACTGGATTATCCGGTATGAATAGATAATTTACATGACTACCGGATATAAACATTTTACCACATTTTGCAGGGCAATAACAGCGGGTATTGCTCAGGGAAGAAGAAGAACCTGGCCTTCATATATGATACCTTGCGGGATTTGGTTTATTTGCCGGATCTTATAAATATTTTCCCTGATATCACCTGTGCAATGAAGCGAAGCTATCTTCCAAAGGGTATCACCTTTCTGAACCCTGATCGTTTTGTATGACTGAGCCTCCTCTGAAACGGCACCCGCACTGATAATCATGGAAACAAGAAACAGAACCATGAAAATGAATGCGAGGAAGAAGAAGAATCTTCTTTTATTAACCAGCCTGTAGTGCCTGTACATATTATCACCCCGACTGAACATGTGTTCTCTTATTATATTTTAGCGAACAGTTGTTCGCCTGTCAATATAAAACGAACATTTGTTTGACATTTATTTGTGCATTATATATAATCAAGATAAACAGACGATATTGCCTGTATTTACTAGAAGAAAAACGGAGGGATGGGGAATGCGTCGTCGTGATCCGGAGAAGCAACAGCAAATCTTGGATTTTGTCAATCGGCAGGTGGCAGAAAAGGGATATCCCCCTTCTGTGAGGGAGATTTGCCAGGCAGTCGGGTTTAAGTCGACTTCCACAGTACATGCCTATCTGAAAAAGCTTGAGGAAGAAGGGCTGATCGAAAAGGATGCCACAAAGCCCCGGGCTCTGAGAATACTTGACGATAAGAGCACCAGCCTGGAGGGATATATATCTGATCGGGAAATAGAAAACATACCTGTCCTGGGAAGGATCACTGCCGGTCAGCCCATACTGGCTGTAGAGAATATCGAAGAAACATTCCCTGTCCCGGTGCAGTATCTTCATAATTCAACAGTATTCATGCTGAAGGTACGGGGCGACAGCATGATAAATGCGGGTATTCTGGATGGCGACTACATCATGGTGAAACAGCAGAACACCGCCAATAACGGCGATATCGTGGCTGCCCTCATCGGTGAAGAGGCCACAGTCAAGACTTTCTACAAAGAAAAGGGTCACATCAGACTTCAGCCCGCAAACCCATCCTACGACCCCATTATTGTTGAGGATGATCTGACCATTTTAGGTAAGGTTATCGGATTGTTCAGACAGTATTAACTGCCGGTACACAAATGGCTGTTTAGCAATATTATGATTGAGAGGTATTGCTATAAGCTGAGCAAGAGGATAGAATATAATAATTGCTGAAACGTTTATCAGCACAGATGGAATAATCATATCCGCTATATGACATTATACGAGAAGAGGTAGTATTGGTTGGTAACTATTTACGATATTGCTAAAAAGGCCGGCTTTTCACCAACAACTGTATCGAAAGCGCTTAATGACTATCCTGACATCAGTGCAGCCACAAAAAGGAAAGTTCGTGCTATTGCACGTGAGTTGGGGTATACTCCCAATTCAAGCGCCAGGGCACTGGCTACCAGTAAATCATGGCTGATAGGTATATTGTATAACGAGGATCAGGGCCTCGGGATTCGTCATCCCCATTTTTCAGAGATCATAGAAAAGTTTAAGGAACGAATTGAGGAAGCAGGCTATGAACTCATATTCATAGGCAAGAGGATAGGGGAAAGGCATAACTCTATTTACGAGCACTGTCTCTACAGGGGAGTGGATGCGGTATTTATAGCTAACGCCCCTGAAGTGGACGGGCTGGAGGATCTCATAAACAGTCGAATACCATGCATTGCCAGCGAGCCTGTCTCCGATCAGGTTCCCTGTGTCTTATCAGATAATGTGGAGGGGGCAAAAAGGGCTGTCGACTACCTTTTTTCAATGGGACACAAGAGGGTGGCTCATATTGCAGGCCCTATTAATGCCGCCGCGAGCCAGGAAAGGATATTGGGCTATAAGACGTCGGTTAAGGCTCATGATACCGATTATAGCGATGGTATCATTGAGGTAGCCAGCCAGTATAATTTCAAGAGCGGTTACGAAGCCATGCAAAGGCTTCTGGATATGCCCCAGCCTCCCACCGGAATCTTCTGTGCTTCCGATCTCCTTGCCTGTGGAGCCATTGCGGCTGCCAGGGAACGCGGCGTTTATATACCCGAGGATATTTCAATTATCGGGTTTGATGATATCGAGGTTGCAGCCTATGTGGTACCTTCACTCACAACTGTCAGGCAGAACAGGGCAGAAATAGGACTGACCTGTGCCGAATTATTGCTTAAAATGCTTGACGGAGCCAATGATAGTTCCGATAGTATCAGGATACCCACCAGGCTGATCATCAGGAATTCCTGCCGAAGGTATGCAGGGGGATGAATTGTTCAGAATTCGAAGCAGGCTCCCCGCCTGATGACTGGCTGAAAAGCGCCAAAGCCGGGATGGGTTGCCTTTTTCTCTTCTATGGTTCTCATGATGCTGTAGTCATCCCAAAAATGCATGGGGAATATGATTTTTGCTCCCACATGCTCAACAAAGTATTCGGCACCCAGAAGCGCATTTGACTCCTGCCTGGGATCTGTAGTCAAAAAGGCGATATCGATTTTTACGCCCTTGAGTTGTTCCATCTCTCTTTTAAATCTGGCCGCCATATCATTGTTCCAAGACTTGGGTTCCTCATCCCAGTGCCACCAGTTGAGATCTCCGGCATGATAGATCACCACACCGTTAACCTCCACCAGAAAGGCAACACCTTCATCGGTGGATTTCAGGGCGAAGACATTGACGCCCTCATCGGGAAAAGCCCTCATTCCAGGTTTCATAACCGTATTGCCCGTATGATACCTTCGGGGGATGTCCCATGAGAGAATGTATTTAATTCGGGGTAAATTTTCACGCCAACTGAGAATGACCGGATTGAAATGATCCTGATGGCGGTGGGAAGAAAAGACCAGGGTGTCAAAATCCTTGATTTCCTCAGGTTCAATAACCCCGGTGTCCAGGGATCTCACTTCACCTTCGGGTTTATCCAGATAATAGTCAAACACTAAAAGCCTGTCGTCAAGCTGGACGGCATAGCCGCTGTGATAGAGGTAGTGAACCTTAATTCTTCCGTTCAACAGGATCCCTCCCCTTTTTTATGTTCTATTTGTTTGAAGCCCCTCCCAGAACCTTTAACATGGGTTTCATGCCCTCTGTAGCCTTGAAGCTTCCGTCCGGGAAGACCCATAATGCTTCGACACTCTCCAGTTCATCAGCC
>JAAYTP010000145.1 GCA_012518025.1 Clostridiaceae bacterium | reverse complement strand
TTGATCCAATCCGCACCGAGGTATGGTCTTTGCCTGAAATGATGAATTCAGTTAACAAATTCACCGAGTATTATGTAACCAATCCCTTTGAGGTTCTCAGTGCGATTAAGGACGAGATTCTCTCGATTAATGTATCCGAGGCACTCCCCGCAACGCTTGATGCGGTGAAGAACTCTGTTCTGACCAGGGCTTATACCGAGAAGAATGCCAATATTCCGGCTATGCTGGCAGAAGAGGAGAGTAAGATTCAATACTGATTATGCCTCTGTAGTGACGGCCATCCGAAAGCGCCTTGAATGGCGCTTTCGGATAATGTGTTTTCATAAACAAACATCGTAAATTGCAAAATGAGGGGGCAAAGGAGCGATGAAGCTTAAGAACTGGATAAAGTCCGTACCCTATTCACAAAAGATTGCGCCCTATGTTTTTATTTCTCCGTTCATCATAGTGTTCTTAGTGTTTTTTGTGTACCCGGTTATATCCACAGTCATCATGAGCTTTCAAAAGGTGGTGCCCGGACAGACAACATTTGTGGGGTTGGACAATTTTAAGAATCTTCTTAACAGCGATTTTTCAAAGGCTGTTAAGAACAACCTGATTTATACGGTCACCACAATTGCCGTGCTGATACCGGTTCCTTTAATCCTTTCGGTTCTCTTAGACAGCAAGAAGATGATTGGGAAGAATTCTTTCCGGGCGATTCTTTTCCTGCCTGCGCTGGTTTCAATCGTTGTGGCAGGTTTCACCTTTCGGCTGATCTTTGGAGAACTACCCACTGCCCTGTTAAACAGCATTCTCTCAAACTTCGGAGTAAAGCCCATCAAGTGGCTTGGTGGCCCGGCACAATGGACGACCTTTTTCGCGCTGCTCACCCTTTGTTCCTGGCGGTGGATGGGTGTGAATATCATTTACTACTTATCGGGACTCCAAAGTATTCCGACTGATCTCTACGAAGCAGCGCACATAGATGGCGCCGGATCAATGCAAAAGCTCAGGTACATAACCATTCCACTATTAAGGCCTGTAACCATCTACATTCTTACGATAAGCATTTACGGTGGTATGGCCATGTTCCTGGAAAGCTTCATGCTGTTCAACGGCAATCGTTCGCCGGGTGGTGCGGGACTTACAATTGTCGGATACCTTTATCGCCTTGGCTGGGAGCAGGCCAATATCGGGTACGGGTCAGCAATAGGCTTGACACTGCTGGTCATCACCCTTGGCGTTAATGTGATTATGCTGAAATATGCAGGTCTGTTTAAGAAGGGAGAATAATATGAAAGCTAAGAGGAGTATTAAGCTTACACCACAGACGGGCGTCATGCTCATGCTTTTCATTGTAATGGCTGTCATCACTCTCACACCTTTTATCAGTATATTCCTGGCATCGCTTCGGCCGGGAAAGGAGATCATGAGACAGGGTTTGGGACTGAATCTTGATACGTCAGTGATGTCCTTCAAAAACTATATATACCTGTTCTCGGGTGAAACCGCATATTTCACATGGTATAAAAACAGCATTATCATTACTGCAGTACAGACGGTACTTACGCTGTTTGTCAGCGCTTTTGTCGGCTATGGCTTCGCTATGTATGATTTCAAGCTGAAGAATTTGCTTTTTATGTGTGTTTTGTTTATTATGATGATACCGATGGAAATCATAATGCTGCCGCTCTTCCAGCTGATTATTAAGCTTAAGTTGATCGACACCATATGGGGTGTGATTTTGCCCTTCGTTGCAGGGCCGTTGCCGATATTTTTCTTCAGACAATATTTAAGCGGCATACCAAAGGATTTTCTGGACGCGGGAAGAGTAGACGGTTGTACCGAATATGGGATTTTCTTCAGGATTGTATTCCCGCTGATGAAACCTGCTTTTGCAGCAATGGGTATTTTTGTGGGTATGAACAGCTGGAACAATTTCTTGTGGCCAATGATTGTTTTGAATTCAAAAGATAAACTGACGCTGCCCATAGGCCTGAACGCATTGATTACACCTTACGGAAACAATTATGATGTGTTGATCGCTGGAGCGGTGTTCTCCGTGGTTCCGGTCATTATTCTATTCCTGTTGTTCCAAAAATACTTCATTGCGGGGATGGCGGCTGGCGGCGTAAAAGGGTAAGAAAAGGGGCGATTGCATGATCATTTCACCCATACCGGAAAATGTGGCTTTTTTTGAAGCGCTGGCGAGCCCCGTACGCCTGGAAATCATACATTTGCTGGCTGAGGAGGATCTGAACATCAAGCAGTTGGCTGAGAAGATTGGTGTTAGCAGTTCCATCATGATCAAGCATGTTCAAAAGCTTGAAGATGCCGGCTTAGTGACCACCCGGATGGTAAAAAGAAACGGTTCCATGAACAAGATATGCACCCTGGTATTTGCAGAATATCGGCTTATGCTGGATTATCGCAGAAGGGGTTTGCCCATGGTGAATACTTATTCCATCCCTGTTGGATCCTATTGCCTGATTGAGGGAACACCCACTTGCGGCCTTGCCACAGAGAGGGGTGTGATCGGGAACCGGGATGACCCGCAGGTTTTTTGGGAAATTGAGCGCTTTAACGCACATCTTTTATGGTTTACACAGGGGTATGTGGAATACAGATTTCCAAATTATCTCTCAAACCAGCAAAAGATTGTGGAGATTGAAATATCCTTTGAGATAGCCTCAGAAGCGCCCGATTTTGCCGACGATTGGCCATCGGATATCACGTTCTATTTTAACGATAAAAGGCTTTTCACATGGACCAGCCCCGGGGACTTTGGGGTGAAACGCGGAAAGCTTACTCCTGAATGGTGGTCCTCCAATCAATATGGCTTGTTAAAGACTATACACATCACTCGAGATGGAGTTCACATGGATGATGAAAAGGTTTCGGATGTCACCCTGGAGCAGCTTTTAACATATGATCACCATTATTGGAGCATTCGTTTTGAAGTTGCAAAGGATGCAAAAAACGTGGGAGGTTTAACCCTGTTCGGCAAGAAGTTTGGAAACCATGAACAGGACATTGTGGTACGCACGTTTTTTGAAAAAGCAGATCAGATAGAAAACAACAAAGGTATAGATAAGGGCTTAGAGCGATGCTGAGCTTTTATGCACTCATGCTTAAAAGAAGCTGAAGTACCGAAGCGGTCACGCCTTCGGTACCCCAGTATTTGCTATGGTATGGACAATACTCATCTTACTTGATTGATTTCATCATCCCGCCCCATTTTCCGAGGTAATTACCGTTCCAGGAAAAGTATGTGGAGCAGGTTGTTTTGACGGGTGCGATTGCCTGCATGCGCTGTTCAACACTCTTGGTCTGGTTAGTAAGATCCTCGGGGGCAACTATTCTTCCGCGTCAGCTTTTCCCTTATGTCTCTTAAAGAAGTAAGCCAAACCGCCGATGCAAATAACCAAGCCCAAAATAGCAGGCTTTAGAATAGACATGCCAGATTCGCCACTGAATGCAACGCTCCAAATAATTTTAAGAACTGCAGCGCCTATGATAACGCCTAAAAGCCATTTCCAATTTCTTTTCCATGCCGACATGAGCAGCATAAAGAAGAATAACGGGACCGCCAGGGTCGACAAGCTATCTGATCATTTATTTCGGATTCCGTTAAGAACAATATATAACAGCGAGTCAACAAGGCTATTTATCTCTTCCTGGTTGTATTCGTAATCTGGGTTGTCAAACCTGCTAATCATGTATTTATAAATTGCGCTGTATAAGGATTGGAGCAACAAGCATAAGGCTAAGGTGTCAACTCCGTTGTCTATTTCGTCTTTGTCTTTTGCACTGTTTATCATTTGTATAAACAGCAATTCTGATTGTTTCTCTCCTTCCTTCATGACTGCTGATTTAGCCAATTCATCATTTTCTTTGGAGAATTGCTCACCTAGGGCGGCATATTCAGGATGCTTTTTGGCAAACTCTATCCCTTTTAAAAATAGCGAACGAAATTGTTCCGGCAGTGTTAAGTTATGATATTCTGCCATAACGGTTGAGAAAAATTTAGTTTTTTCTTTTATGGCTAAACCCATAGTATAAACATATAAATCAAGCTTATCCTCAAAATACTGATAGAAGCTGCCTTTAGGAATGTTTGATACCATGCATATTTTATTAATACTGGAGGCATTATAACTGGCTTTGGAGAATTCGTTCATAGCGGCTGAGATTATCAGGTTTCTTTTATCCTGCGGCAAATTAAAAAAGGTTTCCCGAGGCATCAGTATCCACCTTTCC
>JAAYTP010000144.1 GCA_012518025.1 Clostridiaceae bacterium | reverse complement strand
CCATCAAAGGTCACAAAAACTTAAACTGCTGTTACTTGGAGGCCTTAAGCCAGATATTTAACCCCGGCATCATCACGATACCGGGGTTCATTTATTACTGTCTCAGATCTGCGGGAAGGATATGCTGTAATGTTCCAATGGCAAGTCCTTTACTTTTATCATAAACTCATTTATGATTTGACATACAGGCGGTGGAATACTCTATGAACAAATTTGACAGGTTCCTCAGGCACAGACAAAGCCTCTTGCTGCAGTATAAGATGGGAGACTTGACTAAAAACGAATTCATCGAAGAAAACTTTCATTATATTGAACGCCTTGGGATACAGCCTTTCACAAGAGTTGACAATATCAAGAAAGCAATCTATAACTATCACTATCATAATGTCAACGCAAAATACTGGCAGCGCATAGCCAGAGATACCCGCAACACCAGTAAGGAACGTCAGGCTTATTATACTCAGTCCTATAACCACTACAGGGAAAAGGACAGATCAACCCTGCAACTTCTCAGGCTGATCGATTACAGCGGTGTGGAGGCCTACTACGTCAATGTGAGATCATCCCTCTTAAAGGGCAAGCTCATAGAAATTGTTATTCATAACCCTGATGTGCTCATGGAGATCAATACTCCCGGAAACACCTTCGAGCAGGAATTATTGATACTTCATACCAAGAGCCAGGGAATTGCCGAGGCTCTTCGGAACAATGGCGTGCTAAGAGAAGACAAGCGAAAATCTTTAACCGACAGCTACATTAATCAGAAGTATTAGCAAGGTACTGAAGAACATCCTCGTCCTTTAGACATAATATGTAATAGACTAACGGCATAAAGGAGAGGACGCAATGATTCGTAACCACAACTGGGATGTCTGTCCTGATTGGGTAAGGTTTTCATCAGCCCGACGGGAAAAGTCCAGACGGGTTGAAATACTGAAAGACAGCCAAAGGGATGACGATGTAAAGGCGCATAAATGCCCTGTTGAGGTCACAGGCGAAGCAATACCGCTCCCCAACGGCAACCATATACATAAGATCTGCACCAGATCCGATATATTTGGCCGCCAGGAAGAAGTTAAAACCGGACCGGCCATCAGCATCGGTCGTGGACAGCATATCCATCTGGTAAGAAGAAAACCAGATTGATATGCCTTGCAGTTTATAAGAGTGAAAATGACCGGTTTCCCGGTCTTTTTCCTTTTGTTTTGCGGATTGTCTTAGTTTCATATCCGATCCGCCTTCATTCCCTCATAATACGCTCTTTCTTGAGCCTGTTGTAGGTTCTGCGGGTTTTTATCAAGCCAAGAACAGTGCCCATCAAAAGCGCGGCATACAGGATGTATATCGGAATAAAGGATGGCAAAGCCACTGGACGGATTATACAAATCCAAACTGAATATGCAAGATAAAGTGCGATAATGGAAAGTACAACATAAATCAGTCTGGCGATCCTTTTAAAATGATCTATGCGCGAATCCAGGTCTGAGAACAGGTCGAAAGCGCCATCCTCTCTTTTTTTTACGAAGATAGATCCAATTCTTGAACGACCCTACATGCTCCGCACCTGTCTCTTCCAGAAACCGGATGTAGGAAACGCTTTCGGGATGATTTGGCCTGTTTCTCAGCCATTCGAGATGATACCGGTATTCCCCCGGTGTTCCTTCTTCAAAAACGTACTTACAAAAGCCGATGCCCTGCAGGTTCATGCCCTTTGCGGCCATTTCGTTAATCCATTTCTCCTCTTCCTCAAAATCCCATACAAAGAATACTCTATGAGCCGTGAACCTCATTTGGTTCCACCTCCCGTAATGATTTCTCCGTTTGCTACAAGCTCCCTGAGCCGGATTATTTCATGCTCGACCGCATCTTTTCCCTGTTGTGTTATCAGATACTCTTTTTTTCTGCTGTTTTCTTCGCCAGGAAGAGCCTTGATCCACCCCTTCTCAAGTAGAGTACTGATGGCTCCGTAAAGTGTACCCGCTGCCAGCCTGACCCTTCCTTTGCTCAATTGTTCAACATTTTGCATGATGCCATAGCCATGCATGGGTTCATACAGAGATAACAGGATGTAATATACCGCTTCTGTCAGTGCAATATTTTCGGACACAGTATACCGCCTTTCGTTATATCCTTTCACGATATATCGTCTTGCGATACATTATATCGTGAGCCGATATATCTGTCAACAAGATTTCATAAAAACCTCCACTAGGCGAGATAGTAGTACGCATGGCAGGGAAACATTACTATTCGAAGAGTTTGGAAGAAAATCAAAATGCCATGCGGTGTCTTCGCATGGCATTTCTGTCTATCTG
>JAAYTP010000022.1 GCA_012518025.1 Clostridiaceae bacterium | reverse complement strand
TACTTTTAAGAAGCTACGATACCTCCTGCCGGAAAGCACGGTCAAAACTCATCAATGAAGCAATAAAAAAAGCTCCCATCCTCCCATGAGGACGAAAGCCTGTCGCTTCGCGGTACCACCCCAGTTTATTGATGCCAAAGCATCAACCTTTGTCAGGTACGGCCATAATGGCGTATACCCTAGCACGGTAACGTGTGCAAGCAGACGGCGCAGCCTACTGGCTAAAAAGCGTTGGGTGCGCGGCTCAAAGATGTATTCAGATGCCCGTTTCCTGCCCCTCTCACCAACCGGGAACTCTCTTTTGGAACCTTAAAGCATCCTACTTCTTCTTATCAAAGCCTTTAAACCAGGTATTCCGTTATTGTGGAAGATTATACTTCCAATACCTCGATATTGTCAAGCAAAAAACTGGCGGCTCATATCTTGTAGGAACCACCCCTGATCATTACACCTCCTTTATACGTATGTCGCCATAATCCACATCGGTGGAAGGGGTTATTTGAATACTGCAGCTATAATTTACACCGATTCTCTCCAGGTTCTTCCTCTCATGTCCCGAGAGTACCCTGTGAACATCGGGATGGACAAGGATTTCCAAAGAATCAGGCCGGTTCTGCAAAATGTAACCCATTATTCTCTTTTCCACTCTCCGGGCAACTATCCCGGGGGACAGATGCCGGCCTGAACCGCCGCAGCATCGGCAATCAATCGTCATGTAACTGGCAAGGGGCTGCCTTATCTTTTTCCGGGTCATCTCCACAAGACCCAGACCGGTCATCCCCACAACCACGGTCTGCGTCCTGTCCTGTTTGACGGCTTCCTTAAGTACAGCCACCACTTCTTCCCGATGGCACTCATCCTTCATATCGATGAAATCAATGATGATAATCCCGCTAATATCCCTGACCCTTATTTGCCGTGCAATCATTTCCGCTGCTTCCTTGTTAATCTTAAGAGCCGTTTTCTCAAGGCTTGTCCGCCCCACATACTTTCCGCTGTTGACATCGATGACCGTCAGGGCCTCGGTTGTATCAAATACGATATAGCCGCCGCTTTTAAGGAAAACCTTTCGGGCAAGAGCCTGGTTTAAGGCGCTTTCCACGTGGTAGTATTCAAACATGTCATAGTCCTTGTCAAAGTATTCCACCTTAGGTTTAGATCCGGGAGAGGTTGAATCCAAAAACCCGATAATCTGCTTCCATACATCCCTGTCATTTACTATGAAACGATTAAGATCAGGTGAAAGATGCTCTCTGATCATGTGGATTACAAAGTCAGGTTCTCTGTAGAGGCAGCGGGGAACAACACCCTTTGATTGCTGTTCCAGTATCATGTCCCACTTTTTGAGGAGGGCATCTATCTCATCCCTCAGCCATTCTATGGGAACATGCTTTGCTGCAGTCCTGATAATCAGCCCCGCACCCTCGGGTTTCAGTGAGTTCGCAAGCTCCTTAAGCCGCTTTCTTTCCTCGCTGTCATCCATCCGTTTGGATATCCCTGCAGTATTCCGGCCTGGGAGCAACACAGAAAACCGCCCGGGCAGCGAGATGAGGGTAGTTACACGAGGACCTTTATGCCCGGACATTTCCTTTACAACCTGCACCGTCAGTTCCTGTCCAGCTTTCAGAAGATCCTGAATGCGGGGAGGCTCACCGGCCTTTTGGGCACGTTTATTTTTATGTCCTTCGGGCAATAAATCCTTGATATATAAAAATGCGTTTTTTGAAAGGCCGATGTCGATAAAGGCTGATTGCATACCTGGAAGCACCCGTTCAACCCTGCCACGGTAGATGTTGCCCAGTATGCTCTCATCATCACGCTTTTCAATATAGAATTCCGCAAGCTCGCCATCTTCCAGAACGGCCAGACGTACCTCGCCCATGCCTGCGTCCATCAGAGCTTCTTTAGTCATTGGCTACCTCAAAGGGATCCTTCCATTCATTGAAGGTCGATGCAAACATGGCCTTGCGGTGCATGGATTCAACGACAAAACCAAGGCCGGTTTTTTGGCCAAATGCCTTCATCAGCAAATCGGGCCGTAAGTTGTTTTCAGCACCGGCGCTCAGGAAGGCATCCAGGATATAGATGTCATTATCAGGTTTTTGGGCTGAAAGGGAGTATATCAACGGTCTGATATTAACAGGCCTTGGACCCTTCTTCGTTTTTTTCATCACGGTTATGTCTTCGTTATCCAAAAAATCTGTCACAATGCCGTTTATCTCATCCTGGTCCATGGACCGGGGCATGCTGACTGCTATTTCATACTTGGCAGATGTAATCTGGCTCATGATTTTGCCCTTTTTTAATAAGGGTACGGCATCCAGCACCTCAATGCCATCTGGCAGGTGCTGGTTAAGGCGTAAGATAAAGGTATCAGGAGCCAAATCCTCATCAAACTCGATGTCGGCATATTCAGCAGAGCTGGTAAGCCCAACTGCGATAGGAAGCCCAAATACAATTTTCTGGCGCGGATTGAAGCCCTGGGTATAGGATACGGGCAGTTCGGAGCGCTTAAGAGCCCGCTCAAACAGCCGCAGCACATCCAGATGTGCGATATACTTCAGCTTTTCATCTCTGGAGAACCGGAACCTTAATGCCCTGGCCATTTGTCAACCTCCTGCCTGGCTTTTACTTCTCTGCTTTGCAAAGCATATCCCCGTTTGATACACTGAAGCACCGCAATTCGAACAGCCGCTGGCGCAATTACGGGTTAGATCACCTTCGTAGGCCTTTTTACATTCCCGCATCAGGAAAGCCTTGCTCACCCCTGTGTCGATATGATCCCATGGTAAAACCTCTGAGAAGTCCCGCCTTCTATTGGAATAAAAAGAAGAGTCAAGACCATTCTCCTCAAAAGCTTGCTGCCACCGTTCGAAGGAAAAGTGCTCGTCCCATCCATCAAACTTGGCCCCCAGTTTCCAGGCCGTATGGATGACCTTCCCCAGTCTTCTGTCACCCCTTGACAGCACAGCCTCCATATGGCTGATTTCAGGATCATGGTAGTTGTACCGGATATTGCGCGTCCTCTTTCGAATCAGATCCTTCAGATGATACTGCTTCTCGTTGAGTGTAGAAATATCGTCCATGGGTTCCCATTGGAAGGGCGTAAAGGGCTTGGGCACAAAGCATGAGGTGCTCAGAGTTATATGGAGTCCTCTTCCCCCGTCTCTGTTGGCGATGGGTCTGCAGGATTCGATCAGGCTGATCCCCATATCGGCAATACCTTCCACATCCTCCATTGTCTCAGTGGGCAGCCCCACCATAAAGTACAACTTTACTGTGTTCCAGCCGCCTGCAACAGCCAATTGCACCGACGAATTAAGATCCTCGTCGGTTATGCCCTTATTGATAACATCCCTAAGCCTCTGTGTGCCGGCTTCCGGGGCAAAGGTCAGTCCACTCTTGCGAACCTTTGATGCCCGTTCCATGAGCCCCAGAGAGAAATTGTCCACTCTCAGGGATGGCAGGGACAGATTCACATGCTCTTTTTCTGCAAAATCCAGCAAATTGTCGCAAAAAGTGGGCAGAGCTGAATAATCGCTGGTGCTCAGGGAGACCAGTGATATTTCATCATAACCTGTTTTCTTAACTGAACTTCTTGCCAATTCATTGAGCTTTTCCGGAGATCTTTCCCTGACCGGCCTATAGATAAAGCCGGCCTGGCAGAACCTGCAGCCCCGGATACAACCCCTGAAGAGCTCCAGCATAATCCTGTCGTGAACGGTTCCAATATAGGGGACAATGATATCATCCGGGAAATCAACCTGATCCAGATCGGCAACAATACGTCTTCTGACCACATCCGGAACCTTTTGGGATTTCGGCATGACGTCCATGATGGTTCCATCCTCATAGTATACAACCTCATACAGGGAAGGGACATAAACCCCTTCAATGCCGGCAACGAGCTCCAGGAACGCCTTTCTGTCCTGCCCTGAGCCCTTCCAGACCTTATACGCATCAACGATCTCATGGATCACTTCTTCCCCCTCTCCTATGACAAAGAAGTCGATAAAATCGGCAAGGGGCTCGGGATTAACCGCACAGGGTCCTCCCGCACAAACAAAGGGATGGCTCTCGTCCCTGTCCTCGGCCAGGATCGGAATACCGCCCAGATCCAGCATATTGAGGATATTGGTATAGCTCATCTCATATTGTAGGGTGAAACCCAGAATATCAAACTCGGAAAGGGGGGTATAGGTCTCAAGGGTGTAAAGAGGGATGCCCCTCTCACGCATGAGCCGCTCCATATCAACCCAGGGCGCAAAAACCCTTTCGCAGTAGGTATCCTCCCTCTTATTCAAAATATGGTAGAGGATCTTCATACCCAGATGGGACATGCCGATCTCATAATCATCAGGAAAGGCAAAAGCAAAGCGAACCTCCACATCTTCGAGGTTCTTTCTTACCATATTCCATTCATTTCCTGTATATTTGGCAGGCTTCTCAACCTGTAACAGCAGTGTATCGTCAAGTTTTACTCTCATCATTTATAAAGGATGCCTTCATGCATCCCTTTCCTCCAAGAAATTTCCATTAATGTTTTTACAGAACACTTTTATAATACAGTATCTTAGGGAAAAACGCAAGGTATGAACCTATCCCCGGGATCGACCCGAAAAGGGCTGGCCATGGGAATAAGGCAATCAGCCAGGGTCTTCTGCCGCAATATCTTTTTTTACCAGAGCAGACTCCTTGCGCATAATGTTCCGTGAATCTATTATACGCCTTGTCTGAGGTTCCTGTTGAATATTATAATGGAGTTGTGGCAATAAATTTGGACGGTATGTTGAGGTCTGCCAAGCATTTCTTTGTTTTGCATCATTGTCTAAGGGCCTGAACACTCCCATGGGAAGCAATACTCCAACATACGGTATTGCTTTCAGTTTAGCAGGAGCTGCAACCACCAACATGAATAAGGAGTATGATAGAATGAACAGTGACAGGCTGCTTGTGGAAAAAGTGCTTGAGGGTGAGACCCAGGCCTTTGAAGAGCTGATAGTATCATATTATCCCGGACTATACGGGTTCTTAATAAAAATGGGAATCCCTGCTTCCCAAACCCGGGATCTTGCACAGGAGATTTTCCTTAACACTTTTCGCAGCCTGTACCGGTACAATGACCGGTGGTCATTTTCCACCTGGTTCTACAAGATGGCTGCCAGCATGGTCAGAAGTTATAAGCGCATACATCCTCAGCCTTTGGTATCCCACCCCGATATCCCCGACTTCCTTCTCAGGCATGAAGAAGAGCCGGAGGAAGACGAATCTTTAAATGCCTTTCTTGACCCCCTCCACGACGAGGTTCGCTCCATGTTCATCCTGCACTACCACAACGGACTATCACTCGGGGAAGTTGGTCGGATATTTGGTCTTTCAGTTAGTTCTGTCAGGATGAGAATGGTTCGGGCGCGGGAATTCCTGATGGAACAGGTTCTGGCTACAGAAAACCGGCACCCTGTGACTTTTGGCCAGCTCATAAGAAGAATAAAGGGAGAGGTTTACTGCGGGACTGTGCCTGTGGATTCGATCATGAGGCTGATCGGGAATGAATCCGACCGCAGACCCGGCTTTTGGAGACTCGCCGCCAGCCCCAACTTTCTACGGAAGATATGGCTCTTTGTGGTTCCCGCAACTCTGGGGATACTTCTCATCTGCCTGTTGTGTGTCCATGACGTTTCAAAACCCTTTTGGGGTTCGATAATGACCATCTTCGACAAGGAAGAAGAGCCGGCCAACGTAGACCTGCCTACTGAAAGCACTGGTATTGCCTTTACATGCACAGACGTATCAGGCCTTTTGTCGGGTGATGATCTGGTTGAAAAACTCAATGAGTTGGGTGATTCTTCCTGGCAAGTACTTCATGCCAATGAAACTCAGGTTATAATCCGGAACAGCTATATCATAGCCCGCTACGGGGGCGGTGAGTTACACCAGTTGATTGACCTGAGCAGCTTTGGTCTTAAAAACCCCCATGATTCTTTTGAAGCCGAATTTAGCTTTTCCCCGACGGGAGAGTTCATGATTGCCGGAAGTCATGTAACTTATGGGGATGAATCCGCCGGCCATGGTGTATATCTTTTCAATACAACGGATGGTGGGTATTATCAGCTATCCCCTCTGAGCATGGAACAGGTGGTTCATGCCTGGTCCCCCAGCGGCAATTATTTAGCATATGCCACCAGAAACAGCGCTGGTTCCATCTATCTGCTTGATATGCACAACCTGTTATTTGAGGAGTTGGAAGCAGATGTTCCTGTCAGAAACCTCTATGTCTCCAATAACGGCGGTGTAGGTGTCTTTTCAGGGGATATAGCTATGACAGCCTTTGCGGGTGACTCCGCATGGAAAACCGAAATCATCCAGCACGAGCCCTTTTATATCAACCCTGATTCAGGTACGGTCTGGTATATCTTAAACGGCGTGATCATGAAGCATGTCATGGGAAATGATCAGGATACCCCCATCACTCCAGACCAGGAAGCCGGAAATCCTGGTATGCAGGACACATATATCACCGATTACCGGCTTGAGGGCAATCATCTTGTTTTCAGAATGAGGAACGGGAATTCCGGAACCCTGAATATGCGGACTGGAAAGCTCAGTGTTTTCCACTCCAGCAGGGAAATGAAATCGGATCAACTGCCCTGGTGCCGCTCCACACCAACGGGTGCCCGGGTGATGATCGATAATGAAGGTTCATTCCTGATCGTTTCAGAAAGCAGCGTTACCACACCCCACATACCGGGATACAGCACATTATCTCCCCGCCATACAAACTGGGTCAATGAAGAAAAAATTGCCTATGTTCGCATGGTTAATGAAAAGGAACCCCAGGCAGGAGAACTGTCCATCTATAACATAAATGTTCTGACTGGCGAGGTGACTGAGATCTATCGTTCTGTAGATAAAGAGCCTGTTTTAAACGCTGATGCGCCCGGTTCTTCAGGCAGCATCCCCCCCGTTCAAAGCGCTCCACAGGATAAAGATAAGGTATATGAGACAGATAAGGCCACGGGAAGCCGGGTGGAATCCTTTGTTGCAAAAACCTGCAAGGTAAAGAGCGGCCCTGGTGATAGCTATGCTGACATTGGTGAAATCAAGGAAAACGAGGTCATCATCTATAACAACAGGGTGGTTAACGGCTGGTGCTTGGCTCAGAAGGTATCGGGTATGCTGAACTATTACGATACACGAAACCAATTCTGGATCCGTGCCGAAAACATACACTTCTATGACCGTAACAGCCTGCCCGCCGGAATCATAACTGCCGACAAGGTCATGCTGGCAAAGACATCCCTGAATAAGGGCAATCTGATCCGGATAATAGTTAAGGGAGAGCAGAAGAGCTATGTGATTGCCGACACCACCGATACCAAGTTTGGAATAACGGGCTGGATCAGCAATGACAGCTTTACCCGTGATTTTAACGGTGTCTATTTCAATCAGGCTTATTTAAAGAGCAGGAGCATTGTTTACAGCAAGCCCGATCCGGGTTCCGAGACCGTATCGGATTTCACCAGGCATATGGCCGACATCGGAACTGATGCCTTTGTGAACCTGACGGGGCAGGCCGAGAACGGATTCGTATACGTCAAACTTACAGCAGATATGGCTGGTTGGGTGAGGGAGCAGGATATATATCTTCCAGGTGGTAGCGCCATGCCAGCCCCGGTGGAATCGATGGATCTTGATCTCAATGGCGACGGTATTGCAGATAGAATCAGTTTCACCACCGACGGGAAAAGATACACACTGACCGTAAACCAGAGCAAGGTGGATGGCCACGGATCCGGTGTACAGACTGGGTATAAGATTGTTGATGTCAACCTGTCGGATCCTTATTATGAAATAGTTGTTGAGGAACATGGCTCCGGCAGTAACTTCATGAGCACCTTCTACTACTATGACGGTCAAAAACTGATCAATATGGGCAAGGTGGAGGGTCTATGCGGGAATACGGATGCCGTAAAGGGTGACGGCATCATACGTTCCCGAACCCGTGGAAGCGTCCTTGAAACGTGGTTCTTTATCAAGGAATACCGTCTCAACTCACAGCATAAGCTGGTTGGGACGCCCAGCGCATTTTATGAAAAAATCGGGTATAGGAATGCAAGCACCCTGAAGCTGAGAATTGAGTCCCTGCCTTTTGTTATATCCCCCGGCAGCAATGAAGTCTCCTTTGTGCTGAACCTTAATGAAAGTGTCCGCTTTGTAGGCAGCGACAACCAGAGATGGTGTCTGTTCCAGACAGACGATGGCCGCAACGGCTGGCTGGAGGTTCATGACTACCTGTACATCGGGGGTACCGGGCTTGCTGCATGGGATGTCTTCGATGGCTTAAACATGGCTGATTAGAAGAATACCGGGACGATTCCTTACCAGGGGATCGTCCTTTTATTATATAAGTGAGAGATCCCATCACACAATTCCCCCTCGGGTATGCTATGGCAACTTTTAGTAGATTGCAGCGCTTTGCTCATAATTACATAAAAAACAAACCAAATGGTGCCATATGCCGTCTAATTAATATGAGGTGTGCTTTAATAGATTCTTAGGAGGTAGAGTGTTATGCGGAACAAGCTTTTGGCCTTTGTTCTGATTCTGGCATTAAGTGTCTCGATTCTTTGGGTTACAAGTCCCTTGGGAATAGTAGAGGCCAGTGCGGACATCTATAAGAGTGGCTTTTTAATAACAGCATCCAAATATGATGCTTCAGGCATTGCTCTGGATACTGAGTTTTATCTCACATCACAGGTTCCTGTTACATTGGATTACTTAAGGGAGAACCTTTCCATAAGGGGACAGACGCCACCGGAAATAACTCAACTGGCTGATGAAAGGTATGTGATCAAGCCTTCAGAGACATTGGAAAAGAGCAGCCTTTATGTGATTGATCTTAGGACACCCGATGGATCAACCGTAAGCTTTGCCTTTCAGACCCCAAGGGAATTTGCCGTTATCGGCTGCCTTCCGCAGAGCATGTCGTCCAATGTTCCTATTGATACTGGAATAGAGATCTATTTCACCTATCAGGATGTGGAGGATATTGAGAAGTTCTTTGAGATTTCGCCTAAAGTGGAAGGCAGGTTCGAGGAACACGGTTATGTCCGAAGCTTTGTCCCGAAAAAGCTGGAGCCTGGAACCATTTATTCGGTTACAGTAAAAAAGGGACTTAAGGCAGCCAATGGTTCTCAAACATTGAAGGAGGACTATACCTTCTCATTTGAAACCAGCCATGACAGTTCAAAAACAGCAGATCCCAGCCCCGGCAACCTGGGGATTACTGATATTTGGTTCGATTATTCAACCCGCGAAACACCCGTCATACCATTCTACCTCTACCATCCCGGCATAAGAGAGCAGAAGGATATACCGGTGAAAGCGGCCGTATATCGCTTTGCTAACGAGGATGCCCTGATCAAAGCCGTAAGGGAAAGAGAGAAGGTGCCTTCCTGGGCATTGTATTCCTACAGTAAAGTAAAGACCGATGTTTCTTCTCTGGAGAAGGTAATGGAGTTCACCCAGAGCTTCGAAACCGATACATGGGGCTCCAAATACATGATGCTGCCTGATAGCCTCCCCCATGGCTTCTATATCATAGAGTTAACCTGTGAGGACTTGTCGACTCAAGCCTTTATCCAATCCTCAGACACATCGGCATTCTTCATAGAAGACAATACCGGGGGTCTTTTCTGGGTAAATAACCTGGCTACCGGTCAGGCTTCAGCATCGGCCATCATTGAGGATCCGGCAACAGGCAAATCCGCAAGAACTGACACAAATGGTCTTGCAAGGCTTGAAGGAACCTCGGCAGAGAAGGATCCGGCCAATATGGATTTCTATAAGATCACCACCACCGACGGCAAGGTGTCCCTTCTGAATGCCGGCTATCTGTACATGCCCTATTATGACGGCAGCGACAGCATGAGTCTTAACTGGCGCTATCTTCAGACAGACCGCACCCTCTACAAGCCTGACGACCTGGTCCAGTTCTGGGGCTTTGTGAAAAGCAGGGTGGATAACACCTCGCCTTCCAGGGTAACAGTTGAACTCTCAGAAGGCGGATATTTCCGTCCCATGTATGACAGCTTTGTACGGGGTTTTCTGCCCTTCGTCATGGGCAAGCCTCTGGAAACCCTCACTCTGGACGTAAAGGATGGCTTTTTCAGCGGCGAACTCCCGCTTCCTGTGCTGGACCCCGGCTCTTACAATCTGGTAGTAAAATCCAATGACAGTATTCTTGCGTCCAGCTATATCCAGGTTGATAATTATGTGAAACCCCAATACAAATTATCCATTACCTCCGATAAAAAGGCGGTATTTGCCGGTGAGAAGATCAATTTCACCATCAGTGCCTCATTCTTTGACGGTACACCTGTTTCCAATGTTCCCATAAGGTACAGTATCAACGGATATATGAACAATAAATCCGGTGAAGGTATTACCGATCAGAACGGTGTTCTGTCAGTGGAATATATTCCTGCATACCACAGCGGCATGCAAGGAAGCAACTATTTTGGCATCAGCGCTTCCACAACACTCCCCGAGATAGGAGAGATTTACCAATATCACAATTTCCGGGTGTATGCGAACCATACCGAACTTGTTTCCAGCGGTGAAATCAAGGACGGAACCGGTACTGTCTCCATAAAAGCCCACCAGGTGGAACTAGATACTTTGAACGATGAGGACTCATCCAATGATAATCATCTGGGCGAGGTGGTCTCTGGAATAAATGCAGAAGTACGGGTTTACCACATCACCTGGGATAAGATAGAAGTGGGCGAAGATTACGATTTCATCAATAAAGTGGTACGCAAGCGTTATGAATACCGGGAGAGAAAAACCTCGGTCACCAAAAAGACGCTGATAACCGACGCCAATGGCCATGCAGGTTTTGAATTCCCTGTCGACAAGGACTTGGAAGGCTATTACACAGCTGAAATAGCATCACAGGATCAAAAAGGAAGAGCACTGAAATACCAGATAAGCCTCTATGACCGCTCAAGGCTCCATTACCCTGTAACAGGCGATCACTATTATCTAAAATCCGACAAGGATTACTATGGCTCAGGGGAACAGGTAAACCTTATGTTCTATAACAATGAGGAGCCTGTAACTGGTTTCAGAACCCTGTTTGTCGAAGCCAGAAACGGTATCCTGGGTGCCGAGGTAAAAGATCAGCCTGTATACAGCAAGGCCTTTGATGCTGCCCTGTCCCCCAATTACTATGTGGAAGGAATCATGTTTACAGGAGTTGGCTACATTCGCTCAAGCAGCTGGGTTTCCTATGATTACGAGGAAAAGAGGATTACCCTCGATGTGAAGACCGACAAGGATAGTTATAAACCCGGTGAAGCCTGCACAGTGACCATCACGGCTACCGATCCTGACGGCAGGCCCGTTGCTGCCATGGTTAATGTTTCTCTGATTGATGAAGCACTTCTTCAACTGTCGGGACAGTATATCGATCCTCTGAAACAGCTTTATTCATGGATGGGCAGCGGCATCATCCGATACAGCACCAGCCGCAGAAATACCCCCATGTACCTTGTCAGGACGTCTCTCGGCGGGGCGGCTGGGATAGATGAAATGGCAGTTAGTACGGAAAAGGCGGACGAAGCCCCTGTACCGGCTCCTTCGGCTGCACCCGATGCCGATGGAGGAATGTCTATTTCCGAGGGGGTGGATGTCCGTTCGGATTTCAGGGATACAGCCTGCTTTGAAACCATTCAGTTGGACGAAAACGGAAAGGGAACCCTGACCTTTACCCTTCCCGACAGCGTCACATCCTTCAGGCTTGCAGCTGCCGCCATATCCACCGATTTGCACGCAGGATCGGAAATTGCTTCAACCAAGGTATCCATGCCCTTCTTCATAAACGATGCCATGAGCCTTACCTATCTTTCAGGAGACAGGCCATATATTGGGGTAACTGCATACGGTGAGAAGCTAGAAGAAGGCGAGATTGTTGACTTTGAAATACGCTGCAAAGAGCTGAATAATTATGTGAAGACAGCCTCGGCAAAAGCATTTGAACGGGTTAACATTCCTCTTCCAAGTCTGTCGGAGGGCACTTACAGTCTGGAGATATACGCCAGAAGCAGAGGCGGACTGGCTGACGGCATCAGGAGAACCATTCAGGTTTACGACTCCTATCGCACCATGGAGACAACATCGTACAAGGAACTGGTGCCGGGTGTTAAGATAGATGCCGGCGAAAGCGGCCTGACTTCTCTCATCATTACGGATAAGGGACGTGGCAGGCTCATCAATGAACTCCACTGTCTTGCCTGGGGCTATGGTCACAGGCTGGATCAGAAGCTCACTGCATATCATGCACAGAAGCTTTTGAAGGACCTTGTAGACGATCAGGGATTCTATTACGATCCCATCGATCCCGATGCATTGAGCTACAGGAACCCGGATGGGGGCTATGGTATTCTGCCCTATTCCACAAGCGACATCAGAATGTCCGCTCTTCTTACACCCTGGCTCAGTGAAGTAACCGATACTACCTCGCTTAAAATGTATTTCTATAACGCCCTTCTGACCGAAGAAACAATTAATGCACCGGCGCTTTACGGTCTTGCAGCCCTGGGAGAACCAGTGCTTACTGAGCTTGAAACAGCCAGGAATACAGAGAATCTATCGCTGACCGACTATATGCTTGTGGGCATGGCTTACCAGCTTATGGGAGAAACTACCATAGCCAGGGAAATCTATAGCACTCGAATTAAGCCGCATCTTGAAATCATGGATCCATATATCCGAATAAGGGTGAAGAATGGGGATACCGACGCTTCCCTTGAACAAACCGCCCTTCTTGCCGCCTTTACTGCAGGATTGGGTGCTGAGGAATCCGATAAGATGTATGCCTATGTAAACAGCAGGTATTCCAAAAATGTTTATACCGGTGTTGAGCGCCTCATCTACCTGTCAGAAAGGCTTCAATTGGTTCCGGGAGACACCGTGGAATTTGATTACACCTACGACGGAAAAAGCTATCAGGTGAAGCTTGAGAAGGGGCAATCTGAATTTATTCAGATCCCGTCGGTGAAGGCTGATAATTTCCAGGTAACCCGGGTTGAGGGCGATGCCTCCATTTTGTCCATGTACAGGGCTCCCCTTAGCCAGAGCGGGGAAAATGATAGTAATGTGATAATAACAAGGAAGTTCCACAACGCCATAACCGGTGAGGAAACCACCACATTCAAGCCCAATGACATTGTGAAGGTTCAGATTGATTACACCATAAAGGATGCGGCCATGGATAACACCTATGAGATTAGCGATTATGCACCCTCCGGGCTGAAACCGGTCTCCAACCCCTGGTCCTATGGCATTACAAGGGATTATGGGTGGTTCTACAGAAATATCGACGGGCAGAAGGTAACCTTTGTGGTTGGTAAGAGGATGGACAAATACAACAATTACAAGCCCCTCGTCTACTACGCAAGGGTCGCCGGTCCCGGTGAATATACGGCGGAAGGCACAGTGGCGCAGGGTTCTATAGTGAAAACCAGCCTTACTGTTAACGATAGCGCCATGATTGAAATTCTCCCCTGACTCCCTTTCAAAAGAGCCGGCACAGCCGGCTCTTTTTTTATTGAGGTAAGAGGCAAAAAGTTCTTCCTCTTGTCGTTGATAGGATCACTTTTCTCTTCATGTCATTGCGAGAAGGGCTTCGAGGTCGGAGATTGCCGCGCTACGCTCGCAATGACGGTCTGGAGGTGGGAAGTGGGAGGTTGGATGTGAGAGTGCGAGAAGGGCTTCGAGGTCGGAGATGACACCTCTTTGTTCAGCACAGCGACCGGGCTTTACGGGATACCCGGATACACTTTCCACGCTAGCAATGACACCTCTTCGCACTGCATAGCAATCGGGCTTTACATGATCTCTGAAAGCGAGATATTGAAAAGATTCCAGGGGTAGGTATCTGGGGGAGGCGCTGTAAAGGCCACCCTTTCCTTTTTCACAGGATGCTCCACCTCCATGCGCCACGACCAGAGAGCCAGATCGTTCATGTTTCTTTCCCCGAACCCGCGGTATTTGACATCCCCGTAGAGGGGTGTTCCCAATTCCGCCATCTGGACACGGATCTGATGGGGCCTTCCCGTTTCGAGTTCGACCCGGATCAGACTTAAGCCCTCCCTGCTCTCCAGAACAGTATAGTTCAGCACAGCTTCTCTGGCTCCCGGGGTGCCTGGTTCCACAACCGAGACCCTGTTTCTTGCCCTGTCCTTGAGAAGATAATTGACAAGGTGCTCCTGCCTGTTTTCCGGACAACCGTGTACCACGGCAAGGTAAGTCTTCGCAGTCACGCGCCGTCTGATCTGATCCGACAGACGGGACGCTGCCTTGGAGGTTTTTGCAAAAACCATGACACCCCCGGCGTTTCTGTCCAACCTGTGTACGAGACCAAGATAAACATTCCCGGGCTTATTGTATTTTTCCTTGATATAGGCTTTCAGCATGCCGAGAAAATCATCCGCACCGCTGCTATCAGCCTGCACGGGAACCTCCGGCGGCTTGACTGCCACCAGCAGATGGTTATCCTCATAAAGTATATTTATCTCCATGCAGTCCCTCCCCAATCCTGAACGCACGGTTTTTGGCAGGATCTGAACTACGGTTCAGACTCCTATTTTCTTGAAAGAATAGCCTATGTACATATCGACCACTTCTTGTCACATCAAGTATAGCATATACGTACGCATGTTCACCGTGATTATAGCAATTGGCAAGAGAAAGGGTGATTTGCCAAAACAAAGCCCTGTACAGAAAAAACAACAGGCTGTCCCATCTGAGACAGCCTTGGCAGGTGAATATTATTACTGTCGTCCTTAAAATAGGCTTGAGATGAGTTCTGCCAGCTTGAGCCTGGAGCTCTGAACCAATTCTAAAATCCTAAACTTTATCTGAATCTCTTTATTATCAGCATCACTAACATCGGTTACCAGTCTGTAACCTTCCTCTCCCAGGGTTTCCTTCAGCTGCTCCTGAGATTCCAGGGGCATGCGCAGCGAATTATCATCGGCTACGCAAAGGGGCGGAAACATAACGCACCACCAGTTTTGTCCTTTGGCCTCTCCCAGCTCAATCCGTACAGACCTGTAGATTCCCGTCGGCAGTGTGATGTTCTCATATGTCCTGGTAGGGAACGGGAATTCACCATAACGAGCCACAACTTTCGAGTCGGATCCATTATCCCTCAATACATCCTCAGCTATTTTCTGAATCTCGGGAAGGCTGTTCTGAAGGTATTCCTCGGCTTCATCCCGGGATGAACCTCCTGGATATCTGTTTTGCATATGGTCAATGATTGCATCCCTCACTTTAAGCTTCAGATCCTGGTCTGCAGCATTATCACTGTTGGCAATGATATGAAGCCTGACAATATTATCGCTGATTCTCTTCTGGGCAAAGCTGCCATATGCAATGCAGAGCGCAAGAATGACGGCTGCTCCGCGCATAGCCAGCGACAGAAATCGCGAGAGGGAACCTGTTATCTTCCTTTTTCGATCCATTTCGTGCTTCATGCAACCACCGCCTGTTACCCTTTTGTTTTAATTATTCTCATAAACTGATTTTTCAATTCAGCCGGTGGAATTTCCCATGCCAAGTATTATCGCTGACGTTTTTAAATTGCACTGCAAATCCATTACTGCGACCGGTACCTTTGTAAATGGGTGGTACCGTGCATGAAGGAAGGAGCAAAAAAGGAACATCGGGCGAGGTTTTTTCCTAATGATTGTACAAAGCACAAAGATCCGGAAAAGCCGTTCCAATTAGTTGTTTTGTAGTATGGCCTATTTTCCGATATAATAGATAGAAGAATGTCGAATCACTCTTCAAAAAAATGATTTTACAGGTATTGAGATGAAAGTATCCGATATTTTGGCTCAAAAGATTGCTGAGATTGAAAGCAGGCTGCCTGTTAAACTTAAAGGCTCTTCCAAAGACTCTTTTGCGTCGGTACTGGGAGACTCAATGACCTCCCAGGCAGCCAGCAATGCACCGATCATTGATTCTACCCAGTTGGAATCCTCAAAGTCCTCGAACACAAAATATCCACTGGTCTCAGGATCCTATGAATCGGTCTATCCCAGGCTGTCACAGACCGAAATCCAGGAATTGATGCCAAGAATCGATGCCGCCATCGAAGCCTTTTCTGAACAATTCAACGTGGATCCTCTACTGATTCGGGCTGTTATGAAGCAGGAATCCTCCTTCCAACCCTTCGCCCTCTCCACTTCCGGAGCCATGGGGCTTATGCAGCTCATGCCGGGCACAGCGGAAGGTTTGGGAGTCTCCGATCCGTATAATATTGAGGAGAATATCCGCGGTGGAGTGCAATATCTGAGCTATCAGTTGAAGGCCTTCGATAACGATCTGAAACTGGCTCTTGCCGCATATAATGCCGGCCCCAACGCCGTGAGAAGGTTCGGAGGCATCCCGCCCTACGAACAAACCCAGAAGTATGTGGAACTGGTTCTCAAGTACTACGATATGTATAAAGCGCTGAAATAACAGCGCTTTTTTTGTGTAACACGTGGTTCCCTGATCCCCGCTTGCACTCTGTGATTGCTTAACTGGGCGTGGATCTTTTTTATACACGGATAAAATCCGCTTTACAAGCGCTTTTCCACAGTATCCACAAGGTTATCCACAGGCAGGATGGGCAATACAAGCCTTTTTCATGACTATTTCCACAGAATTCACAGGTAGAAACCTGTTGAAATATGTTCGCAGTTCAGCCGGATTCTCCGATTTTCAAAGACGGAACGGCATTCAATTTCCAGTCGGCAGTCCTTCCGCTTTCCAGGGCGTAAAAACCGGCACTGGCAATCATAGCCGCATTATCGGTGCAAAGTATCAGTTTGGGGTACAGAACCCTGATATTCTCTTTTAAAGCCCTTTGAGACATGCTCTCCCTCAGTTGTGAATTGGCAGCCACACCGCCTGCTATGCAGATGGTGTCGGCCTTAATCTCTTTTGCCGCAGACACTGTATGATCCACAAGTACATCTGCAACAGCCTGCTGAAAAGAGGCACAGATATCTTCCACGGGCAATGGCTCCCATTTCTGTCTCAACTGATGTACCGTATTGATCACCGCTGTTTTTAGACCACTAAAACTAAAATCATAGGGGGCATCTGTGAAATTAACCCTTGGAAAATTGAAGGCTTTCGGATCACCATCCTTTGCTGCCCTTTCTATGGCAGGTCCTCCCGGATATCCCAGCCCAAGCACCCTGGCGATCTTGTCGAAAGCCTCCCCTGCAGCATCATCACGGGTTCTTCCCATGATCCTGAACTCCGTATAAGAGACCACATGCACAATATGGCTATGCCCTCCGGACGCAATCAGGCACACATAGGGAGGCTCCAGATCCGGATGGGCTATATAATTGGCTGCAATATGCCCTTCAATATGGTTGACCCGCACCAGCGGCTTGTTCAGCGAAAAGGCAATGGCCTTGGCCGCCGAAACCCCTACAAGGAGAGCGCCCACAAGCCCCGGACCATAGGTTACGGCTATGGCATCCACCTCCTCAAGGGTCACATCGGCTTCCCTCAAGGCATTATCAATTACGGGGAGAATAAGTTCAACATGCCTACGGGAGGCAATCTCCGGAACCACTCCCCCGTATTCTGCATGTAAATCCACTTGTGAAGATATGATATTTGATAGCACCTTCCTGCCGTTTACCACTACCGAAGCTGCTGTTTCGTCGCAGCTTGTTTCTATGCCGAGAACTATTGTATCCTTCATATATTCATCCTTCCTAGCTCAACCAGGGGAACTGCTCCCTGAAAAAGACCTGGGCTATAACCACCAGTATCCCCAAGACAATTACATACAAGGCAAAATACTTGAGCTTCATTTTTTTTACCGCCGACAGCATGACCTTGATCGCCGCAAAACCAGTAACGGCGGCGGCTGTCACCCCCGCTACAAGGGGTACTATCCCAATGCTTGTTATGGCCGCTGTTTCACCCCGTACCACATCCAAAACATCCAGAAATGCTCCTCCCAATATTGCCGGAATGCTTAACAAAAAGGCATAGTCCGCAGCAAACCCTCTTTCAAGGCCAAGGGCAAGTCCTGTAGTAATGGTCATGCCTGAGCGTGATACCCCAGGCATCAGCGCCAGTCCTTGTCCCGCACCTATGAGAAGCGAATCCATGAGCTTCATTTCCTTTATATCTTTCCTTCCATTTCCGATCCTTTCAGCCCCTATAAGAATCAGACCGGTGAATATGAAGCCGGGACCCAATAAAGACCCGCCGGCATAGTGCCCTTCAATGGCATCCTTGAACAACAGCGCAATAATTACGGTTGGGATGGTTCCCAGAACTATATATACGGGCAGCTTGGAAAAGGGATGCTTGATCATTTCCCATATTTTCTTCCAATAGACCACAAAAACAGCACAAAGAGTTCCAACATGAAGAGCCACATCGAAGGTAAGAGCCATATCACCTTTTATTCCGAAAAGTTGCTGGAACAATACAAGATGACCCGAGCTGCTCACTGGCAGAAATTCGGTAAGACCCTGAATGATACCCAACACGACAGCCTCAATTATATTCATCAGTATAATCCTCCAAAATAACGCGTTTCGGAAAATGTCACCATGGTACAAATCCTATGAAGATTATACAGCATGAATAACCCGATAACAAACATTGCTTTATTCATTTATTCGGGCAAAAAGGCTGATTCCACATAACTGTTAGGAGAGTTCCAGAATATCCACTCATCATATCCCGCATCATATACTGCCTGGATCTGAGCCCTGTATGCCTCCACCCCATAGGTCATGTAATAACCTTCAGGCAGATAGGAAGCCGTGAACCCCTGGATATACGGGCGCACATTAAGATTATAACCCTCAACCTTTTCAATCCTGCTCTTCCCAACAATCAGAGTGTTGTAGACCACATCATAGGGCTTGAGATCGGGATGGGTAAACTTGATGCCATTTATGGTCTGCCCGACACCATTTCCCATGGTGCCCTTAGAATTATTGGCAAAATGGGACGGATAGATCATGGGACAGATATAGTCAAGACTCCAGCCGATGGTTTCCAGGGTCTGACCTATCTCACCGTAATCCCTGCTACTGATGAGGGGCATTCCGAAGATATCGGCGCTGAGCACGGTATCAGGAGGCAGATTGTTGCGTATATAACGGATGAATTCCTCAATGACCTCATGACGCTCCTTGCCTTCCTCCAGGTTGATCACATAGTTCTTGTACAGGGTGGTTTCGGGGAAGCGTATATAATCAAACTGGATCTCATCAAACCCGAACTCAACCGCTTCCTGGGCGATGCTTAGAATATAGTCCCAGGTATCCCTGTTGGTAGGATCCAGCCAACGGGATTTACCGCCACCGGATTCGGGGGTTTCCAGTATCCCGCCGTCGACAGTTTTTATAGCCAGTTCGGGTTTATATTTTGTGATGGTAGTATCCTTGAATGTAACCATTCTGGCAATGACGATGATATCATTTTCATGAAGCTTCTTTGTGACCTCCCGAATATCAAAGTCGGGAGTGTCCCCCTTGGCGGCGTTTACATCAGGAATATCGGAATCATAGGAAATAATACCTTCATCCCTCTTGATGTCTATAACAAAGGCATTGATCTCGGTTTTATTAGCCAGTTCAATATAATGGTCCAGATTCTGTCTGACACTTCTGGGGTTTAGGTAAAGCGCCCTGACCTTAACATCATTCCTCCGGGTGCTCCTCCTGTCCTCGTCGGGATCCGGAGTGGGCTCAGGCGTGGGTGTAGGTGTGGGCTCCAGGTCGGGTGTTTCTGTTGGAGCAGGCTCAGGTGTAGGTGATTCAGTCTCGGTAGGAACTGGAGCGGTAGGACTGGGAGTGGGTGTCTCCTCAGCGTCCGGCTTATTTCTTCCCTGAATATAGAAAAAGGCTAACGCAATCCCTACAACCAGTGTCAGAATGGTCAGAAGGATCACAGCGCGCCTGTTTCTCATTTTCTGTGCTTTTTGGTTTTTTGACCTCATTCTTCTCTCGTCCATTTAAAATCCCCCAATTCGTTTAATTACTTCAACTTAGGTTTTGAAACGATTGCCATGATATAGCCAAAGGTAATGGCTGAGCTTATCCCTGCGGAGGCAGCTTTCACTCCGCCAGTCAGCACACCTGTCAGCCCGGTCTCGTTCACAGCCTTGATAACGCCTTTTGCCAGGGTATTCCCAAAACCTGTTAAAGGAATTGTCGCCCCGGCCTGACCAAATTCCACAATAGCCGGATATATTCCCAAAACGCCCAGAACAACTCCTGTTACAACAAACAAAACCATGATTCTGGCAGGCGTAATCTTGGTGTAATCGATCAGCAGCTGCGCAATCACGCAGATTATACCGCCTGTTATGAATGCCTTAATTATATCGGTCATTTCAGCCCTCCTTTATATATACCAAGGGACATTTTGCCGTCATTGGATATTTTCCAGGCTCACAGCATGAGCTATACAGGGTATGCTATCGCCCTGCTGAATCCATGTGGGACTCAGAAGAGCCCCTGTGGCTACAAATAAGACTTTATTTATCTTCCTTTGGTTCATCAGTTCCAATACATAGGATGATAATACCGCAGCACTGCATCCGCAGCCGCTGCCGCCGCATACCACATCCTGACTTTCAAGGTCAAAAATCATGCAGCCGCAGTCATTATATCGATCCCCGGGTTCTATGCCATTGTCCTTGAGCAGCCTTATCAGAATGGATCGTCCGAAGCTTCCCAGATCGCCCGTGAGGACCATATCATAGTAATCTATGTTTCTGCCTGTGTCCTCCAGATGCCTGAGTATGGTATCGCAGGCCGCCGGCGCCATGGCTGCACCCATATTATTGGCATCCTTTATCCCCATGTCAATGATTGTTCCATTGGTCAGGTGGGTGATCACGGGCCCATTCCCCTGCTTTTCAAGGAGAATGCAGCCTGCCCCCGTCACAGTCCATTGGGCGGTGGGAGTTCTTTGGGAGCCAAATTCCAGCGGATAGCGGAACTGTTTTTCTGCCGAGCAGAAATGGCTGGAGGTGATACATGCCGTCATTTCAGCGGCACCGCCATCGATGAGGATGGCACCGATGGACAGGGATTCAGCCATGGTTGAACAGGCACCGTAGATCCCCAGAAAGGGAACCTGTACATCACGGAAGGCATAACTGGCAGCGGTACACTGATTCTGAAGGTCTCCTGAAATAATGAAATGAAGATCACTAGCTGATTTTCCGCACTTATCAAGGGTTTTTACCAATGTATCCCTGAGGAGCCTGCTCTCGGCCTTCTCAAAGCTTTTTTCTCCAAAGTATTCATCATCGATAATCTGATCAAAATACCTGGCCAGGGGACCGTCGCCTTCCTTTTTCCCCACAATGGCCGCACCTCCAATAACCACCGGAGGATTGCTCAATACAACTGTCTGCTTTCCTGTTCTTGTGCTCATGACGCAACATCAATCCTTTACGGAATAAATATCTTTCTATCAGGCTTTTACATTACCTGAATCCATAAATAGTAGATCAAACCTGCTACCACCGATGCAAAAATACCATAGACCAGAACCGGCCCGGCAATTAAAAACATCTTTGCGCCCACGCCCATCACATAACCCTCTTTCTTGTACTCCATGGCAGGGGACACAATGGAATTGGAAAAACCGGTAACAGGTATGGATGCTCCCGCTCCCCCGAACTTTCCTATTTTGTCATAGATGTTCAGACCTGTCAGCACGGCTCCCAGAAAAATCATGATCACAGTGGTCAGCATATATGCGGTCTCCTCATCAACACCCAGGCTCTCCATGCCCATGAAAAAAATCTGGGCTATGGTGCATATCAGCCCCCCTGTAACAAAAGCAGCCAACACATCACGAAACACTCTGGAGGGGGGCATGGTTTTTTCCACAAGATGCTGGTACTCGTGCCGGGTGATTTTCTTGCTCATAAGCCTTTCACCTCTGGATAACGGGCAAAGACATAAGTACCCCTGTTTGGTTCCTCTCTTCTTCCTGAACCGAAGAGAAAATAGGCACCGGCAGCCAGTGCAATGACCAGCAAAAAGGCAAGTACTAAGAATAATGCGTTAATCTTTGGCTTTCTGACCGTTCTTTCCATAAAAACACCCCGCGCTATAAAATCTAGTTTTATAATTTCATAAGCGCAGGGTTTTTATTCTGTTTTGACCAATTGGAAAAACAACGTCCCATGGGCTCCGCTTGGAGCAAGTGGTTTGGGTTAGGATTTATCCGGCAGGCTGTCTACTTTAAACCTGATATTTGTGCCATCCATTGAAGTATCAATACTGCATCCTTCACCAATCCTGCCCGACAGGAACATCTCTGCCAGCTCGTCTTCAATATAACGCTGAATGGTTTTCCTCAATGGACGTGCTCCATACTTGGGATCATAACCCTTGTCGATCAGGAAATTCTTAACCTCATCAGTAAAGGTGATATTCATACCCTTTGTCCGCACGTCATCGGCCACTTCTTTGAGCATGATATCAGCTATTTTGCTCAGCTGATCCTTGGTGAGCCTGTCAAATACCACTACCTCGTCCACGCGATTGAGAAACTCAGGCCTGAAGATCTCTTTTACAGCCTGATCTACACTCTCTTTGAGTTCATCATAACCTTCCTGGTTAAAACCGATGCTCCCGGCCTTAAAACCGGTCCCCGCATTGGAGGTCATTATAAGCAGTGTGTTTTCAAATCCTACTGTCCTGCCCATGCTGTCGGTCAATCGTCCGTCTTCCATAATCTGAAGAAGTATGTTGAATACATCGGGATGTGCCTTTTCTATCTCATCCAGCAACAGTACCGAGTAGGGCTTTCTGCGAACCTTCTCGGTCAGTTGGCCGCCCTGGTCGTAACCCACATATCCGGGAGGTGCTCCGATGAGTTTGGAAACCGTGTGTTTTTCCATGAATTCTGACATATCCAGCCGGATCATGGCATCATCACTTCCAAAAAGCTCATTTGCCAATGCCCTTGCCAGCTCTGTCTTACCCACTCCGGTGGGACCGACAAAGATAAAGCTTGCAGGCTTCTTCTTGCTCCTGAAATCCGACCGTGTTCTTCTGATGGCGCGGGACAGGCTGGAAACAGCCATATCCTGCCCAACCACCCGCTGATGAAGGCGTTCTTCAAGCTTTAGAAGTCTTTCTGCTTCACCCTCGGTTATGCGCTGCACAGGTATACCCGTCCACGCCTCAATGACCTGGGCTATATCATCAACGGTTACATCCAAAGTACCTATTTCGCTTTCAAGTTCCTTAATCCGGTCGGTAATCCGGCATTCCTCCACCTTATAGCTGGCAGCCAACTGATAATCATCATGCAGAGCAGCCTGCTCCTTCTTTTCCTGGATGGATCTTAACTGAGCACGGAGATTATCCAGTTCAAGACTACCCTCGTTCTTCAGGTTAACCCGTGAACCGGCCTCATCTATTACATCAATTGCCTTGTCGGGCAGGAATCTGTCCTGTATATAGCGGGCAGACATCCTGACAGCAAACTCAATCACATCATCGGGATAGCTGACCTGATGGAAGTCCTGATAGTATTCCCGTATTCCTTTGAGTATCTCTATGGATTCCTCTACAGAGGGCTCTTCCACAATAACTGGCTGGAATCGTCTTTCCAGTGCGCTGTCCTTCTCAATATGCTTTCTGTAATCCTCCAAAGTGGTGGCACCGATGATCTGGATGTCTCCGCGGGCCAAAGCAGGCTTCAGGATATTTGCGGCATTCATGGCGCCGCCTTCAGCCTCCCCCGCTCCAACAATATTATGGATCTCATCAATCACAAGTATCACATTTTGCTGTGCCCTGGCCTCATCAAGAATAGCCTTCATTCTGGCTTCAAATTGGCCTCTGAATTGGGTCCCGGCAACTATAGCAGCAAGATCCAACAGATAGATTTCCTTTTCGACCAACTTTCTGGGAACCCTGTTTTCAACAATTCTCAGGGCAAGACCCTCGGCAATGGCAGTCTTGCCCACACCGGGCTCACCGAGAAGAACCGGATTGTTCTTGGTCCTGCGGTTAAGTATCTGGATGGTTCTTTCTATTTCCTTTTCCCGGCCGATAACCCTATCAATACTGCCCGCTACCGCTCTTTCATTCAGATTGGTACCAAAGGCACTCAGATTCTTCCTGGGGTTTTTTACTGGCTTTTGCTGCACCGGCCTGGCAACCTTTTCAGAAGCTGGTTCCTGTTTTCCGGGTTTGCCGGAATCCCCGGCATTCTCTGGTCCGAATCCGGGAAAAGTTGCGTTCATGAAACGAATCATGGAATTCCTGTTTTCATCATCGGAATCCTGACTGTCGTCCGTGCTGGCCGGAAGGGATTGAATAAACTCATCCATGTTTATATCGCCGAAAAAAGCGGACATCTGTTCATTAAGGTTTTCAAGATCCTCCTGAGTCAGTCCGGATTGGCTTATCATCTGTTGCAGTGGAGCAAGCCCCTGTTTCTGTGCACAGGTTATGCATAAACCCATTGGTTCAGTTTTTCCATCTATAACTCGTGTGATAAAGACCACAGCGACATTTTCTTTGCAAATAGAGCATTTCATCATCTTTTTTATCATCTCCTCGCCTTCATTGTACCACAAAAAAATAGGTCTGAATAGATATGAGTTTGCCCTTCCCTAACCTTTGTTTGAAACTGCAAAGGTTGGGGAGAAACAAAGGGACGATTCTCCAGCTCCCTTGAAGGCTTGAGAACCGTCCCTCTACTTCAGGAAATCCACCTTAGTTAGAGCTTAACCGTTTTTTTACTGTAATAGCATTCCCCACGGGATTGAACTGAATATCATCACAAAGACGCTGAACAATGAGCAGACCTCGTCCTGACTCATCCATGGCCAGGGAATCACCACCTATTGACTTTTCGCCGCCCCCAACGGTACGTTTCACGTCGAAGCCCTGTCCCTGATCGGCTACACATATGAACAGAACACGACTGTTATCTTGAAGCCATACGTCCACAAGCACCTTTTTATTGCTATCCATGGCATTTCCATGCCTGATGGCGTTCTGTAACAGTTCGCTTAAAATCACCCTTATATCGAACCGCTGATCGTCATCAATTCCTGGAATTCCCTTAAGCCTGTTCAGGATGATCTTGACCTGGCGACATACCTCATAGGCATCGCTATTGATCATTTCGCTGTATATTTTTGTACCATCTCTCTGGTTGACACTCATACTTCACAATTCCTCCGCTCGAAGGGCAAACAGGATTTCTTTCTTAAGAAAGCCTTTCAATAATATTTACCCATATTTCACTTCTTTAAAATAAAGCGGAATTTTTCAAGGGTTCTTTTTTCCAAACGCGATATGTACATCTGAGATACATTGAAATGCTTGGCGATATCCTTTTGAGTCTTATTCTCAAAAAACCTCAGCTTGATAAACAGTCTTTCAGCCTGATTGAAGTTCTCCATGGCTTTTTCAAGGAAATCCCGGTTATTGATCCTTTCAAAGGTTTCATCATCCTGCCCCACAGTCTCGTGAAGCTCCAGGTCATCCTCCTCAAATACAGTCTGGTCAAAGGATTGGATGTTATACACATTCCAGGATTCAATGATCTCCAGAATTGTTTCCTCTTTCATCTTAAGATACTCTGCAATCTCGTCTATCCTGGGCGCCCGCTTATGCTTCTGCATAAGATATTCACGAGCCTGGTTCACCTTCTGATAGACCTCATATATACGCCTGGGTATGCGTATTACAGAGGCCTTATCCCTAAAATATCTCTTAATTTCACCAATGATGGTTGGAGTGGCAAAGCTGACAAACTTCACCTCAGCATCAGGATCAAAGCGTTCTACGGCATTAATAAGGGCTACACAGGCAACCTGATAGATATCATCACTATCAACACCCCTGTTGGTGAATTTTTTGGTAATGATATCTGCAAGATACATATATTGGGAGATTATCTCATTCCGGATGGCAAGATCGCGATCCCTGCGGTAGGCCTCAAACAGTTCTTTCTCTGTGCGCTCCCGGTTTTCAGCAGTTTCTGGTTTTTTGCTCATATTTTCAGACAGCCCTTTCAAGCTTTTTTATCATGGATAACGAAGCACCGTCATGCCAGTTCAGGTTCACCTCATCCATCAGGGAACGAATGATTTCTAAAGCGAAGTTTCCCTCTTCGCTTTCAAAGATATCCCGAGGCGAACTGCCTGAAAGCCTGAAATCAATCCTTATAAGATCACTGTAAAGATGGAAATCAATCTTGATACCATCGAATGATATACGCTTGTCTATCATCCTGTTGATGACTTCTGAAATTGATACCTTAATATCCTCAATATCGTCGATATCGAACCCCATCCTGCTTGCTATGCCAGAGGCTGTCAGCCGGACAACGCTGACATATTCAGGCTTAGAGGGGACAAGGACAGATACTGTATCCAATGGCTTCATTTCAACTCCTCCATTATGAATACTTTATCAAGCCCGGTGATCTTAAAAAGCTTTTTTACATTGGGTCGGGGATCTCTGATCTTTATATTGCTGTCATTCTGCCTTGCACGCTTCAAAGCAGCTACCATAATTCCCAGCCCCATGCTGTCTATGTAGCTTAATTCCGAACAATCCAGAACAATGTCCTCCCTGCAATCCCCCATGGCCTGAAAAAGATTGTCCTTGAAGTCTGGAGCCGAATAAATGTCAATTTCACCGCGTAATAATATTACCTTTCCACTGCCCTCATTGCTGCCCAAGACCAACTCAAACATAGGTTCCCCTCCTCAGAAAAATTAGTGAACCGATTCCACCAGTGTCTTTATATATTCTACAGCATTTTCGACATTCTCTGCATTCATCATCATCACGGCGATCAAAGAGTCCCCAAAAATACCCTGCTCCTCAAGTATATGGCTACCTGATACATCAACGCCATACAGCATTGGAGGGTGGCTCTCACCGTCCTCCGTTTGAATGGATATAACAAGGTGCCCATGTTCATTATAGGACACAACTCCCAATTCCTCCAGCCTGTCATCCAGAGGAGCAAAGATGCCAAAGGGTACCAGTCTCTTGTATAGATTCATATCGAGAATAAAGACATCATTATTACCTGCCATTATTTCCACCGAAAGCTTTTGCTCGAAAGCCGGCTGGACGGTAGGATCCAACTTATCACTGATGGGAATGTGCTGAACCTGAGGCTCGTTAACATCAATCAGCGTCTTAAGCGATTCTTCAGCAGCTTCTAAATTCTCAACGTAAATCTCCCCGGCAAGAATAAGCTTAAAATCCGGATTAACACGGTTGGTCATGCTAATGATGATACCAACCACAAACACCATAGCCAGGGCACCAATAATGATTTTCCATTTATTGTAATGTAAAAAATTCGACAGTCTGTCATAATCAATGCCAAGAGCCTTAAGTATCGGGTTGGGATTCTGTTGCCGGGCCATTTTCTTTCGCTCTTCCTCCGGATCCCGGTACTCATAGCCCATCAGCAATTTATAGGCTTTATCCAGTTCTTCACGGGTATAACCCAAATCCTCGGCATCTGAGTGCTTGAACTTCTTAAACAGGACATTGTATCTTTTAACAATAATCTCTTTAGTTGCGTCTTCACGCAGACCGAGGATCTCAAATGCCCTCTTTTTGTCCATATGAAGACCTCCTCATCATCATTCCTTTGGTTTCATGGTGGGGAACAGAAGCACATCACGAATGGAGTATGAGTCAGTGAGAAGCATGACAAGCCGGTCAATGCCTATCCCAAGACCACCAGTGGGCGGAAGTCCATGTTCCAGAGCAGTGAGAAAGTCTTCATCCATCATACTGGCCTCTTCATCCCCTGCTTCCCTCTTTCTTACCTGTTCAAGGAACCGCTCCCTCTGATCCAGAGGATCATTCAGCTCCGAATAAGCATTTCCAAACTCTCTTCCTGTGATGAATATTTCAAACCTTTCGGTTAATTGGGGATCGTCGGGTTTCCTCTTGGCCAGTGAAGATATCTCCACGGGATAGTCGATGACAAAAGTGGGCTGAATCAGCTGTGGTTCTGCAAACTCCTCAAAAAGCAAGCTCAAGACCTCACCCTTAACCGGGTTGCCTTCCAGTTGTATCCCCTTCTCCCTGGCGATGGCACGGGCTTCCTCATCACTGGAAATCTTATCGAAATCCACGCCTGCATACATCAGTACCGCTTCCTGCATGGTTATACGCTTCCATGGAGGGGTCAGATCTATTTCCTGTCCCTGGTAATTCACCTTCATGGTACCAAGTACCTCCCGGGCAACAGTGGAGATTAAATTTTCCGACAGCTCCATCATGCCATGGTAATCAGTGTAGGCTTGGTATATCTCCATCATGGTGAATTCGGGATTGTGCTTTACATCCATACCCTCGTTTCTGAACATGCGTCCCAATTCGTAAACCCTTTCAAGACCCCCTACGATGAGTCTCTTGAGAAACAGTTCTGGTGCAATGCGCAGGTACATATCTATATCCAGAGTGTTGTGGTGGGTGATGAACGGCCGAGCTGCAGCGCCTCCGGCTATGGTGTTCAGAATGGGGGTGTCCACTTCAAGGAAATCATGGTCATCCATGTACCTTCTGATAGCCGAAATAATTTTACTCCGGGTTATGAAGGTTTTCTTTACTTCAGGATTCACAATCAGATCCAGGTACCGTTGCCTGTATCTGATATCAGTATCCTTGAGACCATGGAATTTCTCAGGCAGAGGCCTGAGGGATTTTGACAGGAGTACATAATCGTCTACCTTTATGGAGATCTCGCCCATGCGTGTTCTGAAGACTGTTCCTGACACACCCAAAAGATCTCCAATGTCTAGCTTTTTAAAACTGGCGTACTTGTCCTCCCCCACCTCATTGATGCGCACGTATAACTGTATCCTGCCGTCTCTGTCCTGAATATCGCAGAAAGATGATTTCCCCATATCTCTCTTGCTCATTACACGGCCGGCAACCGAAACCCTCTTTCCTTCAAGGTTTTCGAACTGTGACACGATATCGGCTGTTCTGTGAGTCACATCATATTTGACTATGCGGAAGGGGTCTGCACCTGAGTCTTGGAGTTCAACAAGCTTTTCACGCCTTATCTTCATTATTTCATTAATGTCCTGCATCTGAGCAGTGTTTTCCATGATTTCAGACATATTATTCCTCCCGGGTGTGCATATTTCGCAGCGGCCTTTAGCTGCAAAGTCTCTTACTTTATCCCGCGGACTTAACAGTCCGGGAACAAAGAAGGCCATAAAAGAAAACAGCTTACATTTGTTATGTAAACTGTGTTTCGTATCAAAAGTATATTATACATGATTACTATATGACAAACAATAGTTCCCTACTTATGAATGTCAATAATCTTGTATTTTAATTTTCCACCAGGTACTTCCACCTCTACAGTATCTCCTACCTTGTGCCCCATTAAGGCTCTTCCTACAGGTGACTCGTTGGATATCTTGAAGCTAATGGGGTCGGCCTCGGCAGAACCCACGATGTGGTACTCAACCTCTTCCTTTGACTTGGTCTCCCTGATCCTTACATGAGTTCCGAGATTGACCGTCTGGGTGTCCACCTCATCTTCATCAATTACCGTAGCCTGTTTCAGCAAGGTTTCCAGCTGTATAATACGAGCCTCATTCTGCGCCTGCTCATTCTTTGCTTCGTCGTACTCTGAGTTCTCAGCTATATCTCCAAAGCTCAGTGCTGCTTTTATCCTCTCGGCAATCTCCTTGCGTTTTTCACCCTTAAGATACCCAAGCTCGTCCTCAAGTTTTTTCAGACCTTCATAGGTAAGAAGGACTTCTTTACGATTCATTTTTTTCTCCCCTTTATAGTATTTCGTGCCCCCAGAAATACATATCCTTTTTTGCATTACGTTCCATTATAGATTACGCCACAACCCGTGTCAAGGTTTAACGGAAAGCCGCATATTCAGCCGAATTGAGGCCTCTGCTGCGCTTTCACCCCAGGCATTCGCACAGTTTGCAGCAAGAAAACCCGGAAGCCTGTGATATCTCATTTGGTCAGGCAATGATCCCATTTTATCCAGGAAGGATTCCGGCAACTCCAAGCATATATCGTAAATCCTTTTAGCCCTTGTGTCAATAATTTTGAGCGCCCCCAAATCGATAATTCTGCCCAGATACACAGCGGGCAGGCTGTCAAAGTTCTCATGGTCGTTGGGAAACCGTATCCATAATGGGGTTCGGTTAAGAACATCAGGATCGGTGGTAATATGAACAGGAATCCCGGTTTCTTCAAATGCTTCTTCAGCCTTCCCGGGTTCCGGGAATCCATCAGGAATAAGCACATTGATGGTCTTAACCAAAGAAATCAACCTTGTGATGGCATATTCCAGATGACGCTGGTTTCCGGTGATGGTTATTTCAACACGGTTTAGGTTCATCCCCCTGTACACCATACTCATAATTTCTGTAAAACGTGACACAGCAATATCGGCCAGATATGATTCGTATCTGGTTTTATGGGAACCGTACAGGTCTTTGATGATAGGATGCTCTATAACAGAAAGAACCCCCTCCTGAGCGAATATTCTGTCCAGCTTTCGCTTCAGCCGCCTCTTAAGACCGTTATGATGCATAGCATTACCACAGACAATAGGAATATTACAGATAATCAGTCCTATATTTGGGTACAGCTGAATCCTTCTGACATCAATGCCCAGGGGGGCTATTGAAAGGACTGACAGAATGCGGAACAGCACATTTTCAGTTTCTTTTCCATGGCTTGTTTTCCGGGGCAGGATCATGCCTAAATTCATTTGTCCGGCTCGCAGGAAAAGATTCTACCCTATCATACTGCGACGTGTTCCAAATAATGACCCATTCCTTATTTTTGGAGTCTTTCCTTAATAATGGCCGCAAGTCCCGGACCGATTCCCTTAACCGCGCTTATTTCCTCAATGCTTGCTTCCCGAATTTTCTTCACCGAGCCAAAATCCCTCAAAAGAGCTTTCTTTCTGGCTTCTCCGATCCCCGGAATTTGATCCAGTACGGATTGCCGATGCCGCTTTCTTCTAAGATTCCTGTTATACTCAAGTGCGTACCTGTGGGCTTCATTTTGTACTGATGCTATGAACCTAAGTATCTCGTGGTCATTCCCAAGATCTATGCCCATCTGTCCATTCACCAGCCGGTGGGATCTATGCCTGTCGTCCTTGGCCATACCCCACACAGGAACCTCGATTCCCAAATCAGCCAACACCTCTCTGGCAGCACTCACATGGGCTGCACCCCCGTCCACCAGCAGCAAGTCCGGAAGCGTCCCGAAAGAATCATCTTCGGAGCCGTCCAGATACCGCATGAACCTTCTTAGCAGAGTTTCCTGCATGCTCCCATAATCATTCTGCCCGGTGATAGCCTTCATCTTGAAACGCCTGTAAAGGCGGCGCTCAGCCCGGGCATCTCTAAACACCACCATTGAGGCCACGATCTCGGTGTCCCCTGTATTGGAGATATCATAGGCCTCAATCACTCCAGGGATTTTATCAAGCTTGAGCACCGATTTGAGCTTCTTCAGAACCTCCTGTGACTGGGCATTCCTGGCCAGAACTGCATTTCTGAATAATTCCAGCTCTTCTCTGGCATTTTGCTCAGCCATATCCACTAGCTCTGCCTTCACACCCCTTTGAGGAACCAGTATGGATACTTTCCCGCCGCGCTTTTTGGACAGGATTTCTGCCAGAACCTCGGTGGATTCAGGTTCATACTGCAGTGCAATCTCTCTGGGTATCTCCGGGTTTGCATCATAGTACTGGAGGACGAATGAATCCATAACCGCTCCCATTGTTGATGCCCCCATCCCTTCCAATACAAAAGAACGCTTGCCCACAAGCCGGCCTGACCGGATGGACAGAACACTGGCTGCACAGTTCCAGTCGTCAAAGTACAGTCCGATAACATCCCTCTCTTCGGCCTTAGTGGAATAGACCACCTGTTTTTTCATCAGTTCCGATACACTTTTGAGGCGATCCCGTATGGCTGCAGCCTTCTCAAACTTCAGTTCCTCGGCATAGCCCTTCATCTCGTCTTCAAGCTTTTTGATTACTTCATCCTGCCTGCCATCAAGAAAAGCGCAGGCGTTTTGTACCATCCGATTATAATCCTGCTTTGAGATATTCCCGCTACAAGGTGCAGAGCATAATCCGATATGGTAGTAGAGGCAGGGTCTTTGTTTCTTATCAGGGGATATACTCCTCTTGCAGGTTCTGATGGGGAAGAGTCTCCTTATAAGCTCCATACTCTCCCTGACAGCGCCCACATTAACATAGGTTCCAAAGTACCTGGCTCCATCCTTTTGTATCTTCCGGACGATCTCTATACGGGGATAATCCTCCTGGATACTGATGCGGATATGGGGATAAGTCTTGTCATCCTTCAGCAGTATATTGTATTTAGGCCTGTATCTCTTGATCAGAGTGTTCTCAAGAATTAAGGCTTCTTCCTCGGTATGGGTGACAATATACTCCAGGGATTGTACATTGGACACCAATGTGGCAGTTTTCACATCCCTGTCCTTCATTTTTCGGAAATACGACCTTACCCTGTTCTTTAGAACCTTGGCCTTTCCTACGTAGATGACCTTATCGTCTTGATCCCGCATGATATAGACTCCCGGTGAATCGGGAAGGTTTTTCAGTGTTTCTTTAATGGTTGCTTTCATCGCTTTCTCAAATCCTTATTTTATGCAGGTTTAATAAAACCGCCGGCCTAAGCCGACGGTTCTATTCTTATCTAATCTGTCATTCCTTTTTCTGCAAATGCCTCCAGCTCATTTAGAGCTGTCTCTTCGTCCCGGCCATCGGTTATGATGGTTATTCTGTCTCCGGGACTGATTCCCAGGGAAAGAAGCCCCAGCAGGCTTTTGGCGTTGGCCTTTCGTTCTTCCTTCTGAATCCATATATTGGACTCATATTCTGAAGCTTTTTGGATCAGCTTGGCCGCCATCTTGGACTCCAGACCAGTTTTGCTTGATATTGTGACTTCTCTTGATACCATAATTAAAACTTCCTCCCGCCTGTTCCCAAGTAAACTGCACTACTTATTATATAATAGGACAACAAAAAATAAAAGTCCATATACAGGCTTCAGCCTGATTGGCGCACCGTTCTTCCTTTTACTATCAAAAGAATGAAAGCTATAACCATCAATGCCGTAGTTACCATGAATAAAGGCAATAGCTTCTGAAAATTGGCCATGATATTTCCAAAGAGCCTGATCAATACACTAGGGTCAATGCCGATCGCACTTAAAAAGTTATATAGCACAACAGACAATGATTTCAAAAGGTTTGATGCCATCCCTGACAGCACAGGCCCCAAAAAAGGACGGAAAATACCGTAGAGGATTGCCGTAAGGATAATGGCAACCGCCAGTCCCTGTTTTACTTCCACCGATCGGACAGGAAGAATCCTCTCATTGGTGATACGGTACATGACTTTTTCCTTAAACCCATCAGGTATGGCTATGCTGGTCGCAGTACTTAGCTTCTCTTTCAGCTTTCTCCATGATTCCAGCTTCCCGGCGCATGTTCGGCACTCCCTGCAATGGGCTTGAAGCCTTGCAAGGGAGCCTGGATCCAGCGAGTCCTCCAGAAACCTGTTAAAATCTTTAGAGGTTATACATCTCTTCATTTCCGTCAATCCTCCATCGCCTGCCTCAGCATCTTTCTCGCCCTGTATATCCGGTTTTTTACTATGCTCATGGGAACATCCAAATATTCGGCAATCTCATCATATTTCATTCCTGATAGATGGTAGAGCATCAAGGGTTGTTTATACTTGGGATCAAGGCCGTTTATGAGAGCCTCCAGCCTGCTTTTTGTTTCCCTGCCTATCACCTGCTGTTCGGGAGTATCCTCAGGATCTATCACTTCAAAGGCATCGTCTATGGGACATAGATCCTTTCTTTTTCTTAAAAGATCGGTGCAGGTATTGGTTGTTATGCGGGCAATCCAGGTTGAAAACTTGTATTCCGGATTATAGGAAGCCAGATGCTTATAGGCTTTTACAAAGGCTTCCTGAGAAGCATCCTCGGCAAGCTGCGGATCCTTCAAATAAGTCCAGGCCAATGAATAAACAAGCTTTTGATACCGGTCAACCAATTTTTCAAAGTATTCAGTCCTATCCTGAAGACAGAGCCTGACTATCTCATAATCCTGCATATCCTTTTCCATAACCTATAATAATACGTTTGTCAGGGACGATTGTCTGATGTCATTCCTATTATACCAAAATCCGGATGATGAAAGACTTGATAAATGGATTCATGGGTATACGGTCAATGAAAACCAAAAAGAGGCCGTCAACATTTCACTCTGCTGACGACCCCGCGGTTTAAACATCATCCCCGCCTGACGGCATGAGGACTGGAACCCATGTGGATATGACTCCTCAAGCTTTAGCCTCCTTAGGCCGGGGTTCATAGGGAAAGCGTTCATGCATGGCATCATGTATGGTGGACTGAGGACAAACCTCTGCACACTTACCGCAGTTAACGCACTTTTCAAAGTCAATCTCAGCAAGGAATTCCTTAACCATTATGGCATCGTTGGGGCACACCTTCTGGCACTTCATGCAGCCGATGCAGGAGACCTTACAGTTCTTCTTGGCAATTCCGCCCTTTTCATGATTGGCACACAGGACGGTATACCCTGTAAGTACCGGAACCATTTTGATGATGCCCTTGGGGCACTCGGCCACGCAAATACCACAGCCCTTGCATTTTTCGGGGATGATATGCGCCAGCCCGTTTACCATTTCTATGGCACCAAATGGGCATGCATGCTGACATGAGCCCAGGCCTATACAGCCGTAATAGCACTGGGACATCCCTCCCGCCAGCTGATTGGCCGCATGACAGTCATGAATACCGTCATAATCATACTTCATGTCGGCATTTGTCCAGGTACCCTGGCAGATGACCCGGGCAACCATCTGGGATACATCCCCCTCCTCAAGACCCATAACATCCGAGATGGCTGACAGTATTTCCTTGCTGCTGACCGGACATTTATTGGAAGGAACACCCTCATTAACGATTGCCTCAGCAAACCCATCGCAGCCTGTATATCCGCATGCACCGCAATTGGCTCCCGGGAGCAGTTCCTTTATCTTCTCTACTCTTTCGTCTGCCTTCACTTCGAAAACCTTGGAAGCATAGGCAAGACCAATGCCAAAAAACAAACCAAGGCCTGATATGACGGCGACCGGAACGATTATACTCATTATTTACGTCCTCCTTCCTACTGAATCACCAATCCCGCAAAACCCACAAAGGCCACTGAAACCAGGGATGCGGCGATCAATGCTATGGGCATACCCTTGAAGGATTCCGGAATGTCGCTGGTTTCCAGTCTTTCCCTGATCCCTGAAAAAAGGATCAGAGCTATTGTGAAGCCAAGTCCGGCGGAAAAACCAAAGAAGATGGCTTCCAAAAGACTATAATTTCTTTCCGGATCCACATTGATCAGGGCTGACCCCAGTACTGCACAGTTGGTGGTGATCAGCGGCAGATAAATACCAAGGGCTTTGTAGAGCGGCGGAACAAGCTTCTTCAGAACAATCTCCACAAACTGTACCAATGCAGCGATAACCAGAATGAAGGCGATAGTCTGCAGGTACTCCAGATCATTTGGCTTCAGTAAAAGGTCATTAACCAGGTAGGTGGCTGCTGAAGACAGTGTCATGACAAAAACCACTGCTCCGCTCATTCCCAGGGCTGTACTGGTTTTTTGCGATACACCCAGGAAAGGGCAGATCCCCAAAAACTTTGACAGTACAAAGTTCTCTATGAACATGGCTCCGATTAATATGACAAAAAGTTCTTTCATATTATCAATTCCTTTCGATATATCCCGGATTAATGCTCATCAGGAAGCCTTCTCGCACCCGGGACAGCCCATGGCGCATTTTTCTGGATCTCCTGCGATGCTGGCCTTTTTCTTCCTTCTTGAGAGCTTGTTGACAAGGGCTATAAGGCAGCCCATGACCAAAAATCCTCCGGGAGGCAGAATCATAATGGTCGCCGGATCAAAGAGATCTGCGGTCAGTGTGATTCCCATCCAGGTTCCGGCACCAAGTATTTCACGAACCGAGCCGATAACAAACAGGGCAGCGGTGAATCCTATACCCATACCCAGTCCATCCAGGGCAGACAGAAGCGGTCCGTTCTTACTGGCAAACATCTCTGCCCGGGCAAGGATGATACAGTTAACAACAATTAGAGGAATAAAGATACCCAACTGTTTGTTCAGATCAGGGAAATATGCCTCCATCAACATCTTAACGATGGTTACGAAGCCAGCAATAACTGTGATAAAAACAGGTATGCGCACCTTGTCGGGTACAATTTTTCTTATAAGTGATATAACCACATTTGAACCTATGAGCACCACCGTAGCAGCAATACCCATCCCGATGCCGTTTTTGGCCAGGGTTGTAACCGCAAGCGACGGACACATGCCCAGCAGCAGCCTCAGGGTTGGATTTTCCTTAAGGAATCCATTGGCTAAAACGGTTAATGCCTTTGACTTAACTGCCATTTACTCCCCCTCCTTCATCAAATTGCGAACCAATTGTGCCGCCTCGGAGATAGCGTTTGATATGGCACGGCTGGTAACGGTAGCACCGCTTAAGACTTCAATGTCACCATCCTGACTTTTTTCAGTCTTAACAACGCGGTATAAAGTTTCAGGAATCTCTCCAAGATACTGTTTCATATATTCATCATCATCGGCTTTGGAGCCAAGCCCCGGAGTTTCGTTGTGTGACATTATGGCTGTACCGGTAATGGAAAGACTGCTGTCGATGCCGACCAACATGACTATATTTCCTCCATACCCTCTTGAAGCGACTTCCACAACATATCCAAAGGTGTCTCCGCCCACACTGGCCGTATAGAGATTCCTCACCCTCTCCCCGGGCTCGTATCCCTGGCTGATCAGCGCCTCACGATCCACAGCCTCGGAGTACTCATCGGCGCCGGGCAGAACAACTGAAAGAGACTCCTGGAGTGCTGCTTTCTGGCTTTCCTCAATAATGGGCTTGGTAATCCCGTTGACAACAGCCAGGGCGCCTGTGATAATGGCACATATCAAAAACAGGGTGATGGCCGGTTTTACGATTTCCTTAAGCATGCTTATCACCTCCGAAACGTTTCGGAACCGTGTATCGGTCAATGAGCGGAACCGCTGTGTTCATCAGCAGAATAGCATAGGATACTCCCTCGGGCATATTGGTATAGAGTCTGAATATAATGGTCAAAAGCCCGCATCCAAAAGCAAATATAACTGATCCTTTTCTTGTCATGGGGCTGGTGGTATAGTCGGTGGCCATGAATATGGCACCTATCATCAGTCCTCCCGCCAATATATGGAACAGGGGATCCCCCGTCATGAAGCCCTCCGGTCCCAGAATCCAGGACAGAAGTGCCACAGTACCTATGTATATAACGGGAATCTCCCAGGATATCACCTTACGGATCAGAAGATAAAGCCCTCCGATAATCAGCGCAAGGGCAGAGGTTTCACCCAGGGAACCCCCTATATTACCCAAAAACATGTCCAGATAGCCGGGAAGCTCTCCTCCCTCTTTCAGAACCCCCAAAGGGGTTGCGGATGCTATGGCATCAGTTCCGCTAGACCCGCGGGGCGCTGTCCACTGGGTCATTTTTGTACCATAGGCTACAAGAAGGATGACACGAGCGCCAAGGGCAGGATTGATGAAGTTCTGCCCTATGCCTCCAAAGAGCTGCTTTATGACCACAATTGCAAAGAACGAACCCACAACCGCCATCCATTTGGGAATAGCCGGCGGAAGATTCAATGCGAGAAGAAGCCCTGTTACTGCAGCGCTTAGGTCTGAAAGGGTATTGCTTCTCTTAAGGATTCTTCTTGCCAAATACTCGAATGCTACTGAAGAGACAACACAAACTATAATGGTCAGAGCCGCATCCAGTCCGAAAAAATACACTCCTGCCAAGGAAGCTGGCAACAAAGCGATCAGT
>JAAYTP010000021.1 GCA_012518025.1 Clostridiaceae bacterium | reverse complement strand
GACCGGGCTGAACCAATAATCACCATAATCAGGTGGAACAGGTGGTGTTTTGATGAACAAGGTTATTCTATTGGGAAGACTTGTGGCTGACCCGGAAACGCGCTTCACACAGAACAACATTTCTGTGAGCCGGTTCAGGCTTGCTGTCAACCGCCAGGTAAGACAACAGGAAGGCCAGCAAACGGCAGACTTTTTTGACATTGTGGCCTGGAGAGGTACCGCCGATTTTGTAAGCAGGTATTTCAAAAAGGGCATGCAGGTGCTGGTTGAAGGCTACCTGAGGAACAACAACTGGCAGGATCAACAGGGGAACAAGCATTACCGGACTGAAGTCCATTGCGAGAATGTTTACTTTGCAGACAGCAAGCGCGACCGTGACAGCACACCTTCAAGTACACCTTCCTACAACAACACTGTTCCAGGACCTGCGGCACAGAATAGCGGTGCCTTACAGCAGCCTGAGAGTGGTGATGGCTATTATCCGTTCAGCGGGGACGACGAGGATCTTCCCTTCTGAGCAAATTATCCGTCATGATGAATTTGATATACACGCAATGATGCCTTCTATCACGGGATATTGATAGAAGGTTTTTTTTGCCGGTTTTTTGGTATAATTCAGAATATGACAACCGGGAGGCAATTTTCTTGAACAGAAATACTCAACCACACATACCCCTCACAACCTGGGGCAATATCTTTCTGGCTCCCATGGCGGGAGTTACCGATCTTCCTTTTCGTGTGCTCTGCAAGGAAAAGGGAGCCTCATTAGTCTATACCGAGATGGTAAGTGCCAAGGCCATGCATTACAAGGATAAAAAAACCTTTGAGATAGCCCGTACCCATCCGGATGAAATGCCCATCGGCGTTCAGATCTTCGGGCATGAACCCGATATCATGGCGGAGGCAGCGGCCTGGCTCTCAAAACAGCCCAATATCGCCCTTATCGACATTAATATGGGCTGTCCGGCTCCCAAGATCGTCAAAAACGGAGAGGGTGCCGCCCTCATGCGCAAGCCCGATCTGGTAAGGCAGATTGTGCGTGAGACCGTAAGGGCTTCCCAAAAGCCTGTCACAGTTAAGATCCGTAAGGGATGGGATGAGAGTTCAGCCAATGCCGCCCAGATCGCATCTATCTGTGAGGAAGAGGGAGCCGCCCTGGTTACGGTACACGGAAGAACCCGTGACCAGCAGTATTCGGGGACTGTGGATCTGGATTGCATCCGTAAGGTCAAACAGGCTCTTACCATACCCGTAACAGGCAATGGGGACATAAGATCCCCGGAGGATGCGCTTCGCATGTTTGAAGAAACGGGGTGCGATGCTGTCATGGTGGGAAGGGGAGCCCAGGGCAACCCCTGGATTTTTGAGAATATAGTATCCTATATATATAACCACACTTATAACAGAAATGTGTCCAATCAGGAAAGGCTTAAGACCATCTTAAAGCATTATGAATTGATGGAGAAGTACAAGGGGGAACGCGCGGCCATGCTGGAGATGCGAAAGCATGTCGCCTGGTACCTCCAGGGTCTTCCGGGTTCAGCGCGGGTTAAAACAGAGATTTTCAAAACCTGTGACATCAACCATGCTAAGAGAATCATCCGGGAGTATCTGGTTTCCATTTAGACTATATTCCCAGCACAACCAACATTTTAACAAGGCTTACGGCAAGACT
>JAAYTP010000143.1 GCA_012518025.1 Clostridiaceae bacterium | reverse complement strand
TCTGGCTTGAGCAGGTACGCGAATATGCGAACGGTGCAAAGACCAGGGATCAGGCTATCGCCGACTTCAAGCAGAGGGTCAGTAACGCATACCCGGACATCATCGTTGAATAGGCTGTAAGATAACCCACTGATTATCCCGTAGCACCCAAATCCCGGGCACTGAGAACAAGCAGAGTCCGGGATTTTTTGTCTCCTGATAAATCCTCCGGCATAACTGCAGAAAAACTGCACGGTGTCCCTGTAACGGACTTGTCCAATAAAACAAAAAGGAAAGAAAAGAGAGGCAAAGGCTGTGTGCAGCCAATGCTTCTCTTTATTATTAATGTGATTGCTCAGATATATACACCCGGATCCGGCACCATAATACTCACCGGTATAGTATCAGATTTTCCTTGCCACCTCGGCGGCCTCCGCTATTGCATCAATTGCACGTCTGGGTTTTGCGGCATCGCCAATGATGTAGAACGGAATGCGGCGGTTCTCACAGTAGCTTTTTATTTCGCCATAGTCATTGGGTTTTGCTCCGATGGCAATAACCACATAATCACATTTAAGCTCCTGCAGCTCGCCATCCTTCTCTATGACCAGGCCGTTATCAGTAATCTCCACACATTTAGACTGGTCCATGGTTGCAATATTGTAGCAATAGAGGCTCTCCATGACGCATATCTTCCTGAACATGCCAAGGTCCCTGCCAATTCCCTCAAGAGCTTCAATTACGGTAACGTTGTTCTTTCTTTCAGCCAGGTACTCGGCAACCTCAAGCCCCACCAGGCCTCCGCCCACCACGATCACATCTCCACTGGGCCTGACCCTGTCAGACAGTATGTCATAGGCATTGCAGACATTGGGTCTGTCTATCCCGGGAATGTCAAACCTTGCGGCTTCGGCACCTGTGGCTATGATAACCGCATCTGGAGAAATCTCCTCTATAACCTTACTGTTCACCGGAGTGTTCAGCCTTACATCCACTCCGGCCCTGTAGGTCTGCTCGGCCCTGGAAACGGCCGCTTCCCGCATTTCCTGCTTTCTCGGAGCCAGGCCCGCCAGCAGGAACTGGCCGCCCAGTTCTGAAGATTTTTCGCACAGTATAGGCTCATGCCCCCTCTTTTTCAGGGTGATGGCAGCCTCCATGCCGCCCAGCCCGCCGCCAGCAATGAGAACTCTTTTGGGCTCCCTGGCCGGAACCAGACTGCACTCCTTTTCCCTGCCCACTGCGGGGTTTCTAAGACAGGATAAATGGGGAAACTCGGCCTTATTGGTATACCGGTCCACACATCCCTGGTTGCAGGCGATACAGCGGATAATGTCATCCTCATCTCCTGAACTCGCCTTGTTGCAGAATTCCGGGTCGGCAATCTGGGCACGGCCCATAACCACCATATCAGCCTTATCGCTCGCGATAATATCGTCTGCCTGCCTGGGATCATTGATGCGCCCCACCGCAATTGTAATCATTCCGGTTTCCTTCCGGATGCGAGCAGCGTTTTCCACGTTGAACCCTCTGGGAATATCTATGGACGGAACCTCAAATTTGACGCCTGCGGAATGGGCATTGCCGCGGGATACATCAAGTACATCCACGCCGGCTTCTTTTGCCATCTTGCAGAATTCAATTATATCCTCAATGGTAAGCCCGCCTTCAAGATAATCATCATGAGCAACAATACGCATCAGTATGGGCATGCCTTCCGGAATATTTTCCCGAATCGCCTTTATGCATTCAATGGAGTACCTTGCCCTGTTCTCCAGCGATCCGCCATACTCGTCATCCCTTTTGTTGATGGCGGCGCTTAAAAAGGAGTGGGGAGAATATCCGTGAGCTGCATGGAATTCAACGCAGTCAAAACCTGCTTCCACTGCGCGCCTTGCAGCTTCCCCGAAAGCCCTGACCACATCCTTTATAACCTCTTTGGACGCGCCGGGAATAACATGCTCCCCCGCTGGCGTATCGCTGGGTACTATGATCATTGCATCCGGGTCTCCCCCCGCAACAACGATACCGCCCTGCCACAGCTGTACACAGGCCTTTCCGCCAGCGGCATGAATGGCGTCCGTGAACTTTTTCAAACCGGGAAGGAATTTGTCATCGCTGATGTTCAGGAAATTACGCGGCGCAGAAGGGGTATGCACCGAAGCCGCTTCTGTGATATTGAGCCCATTGCCGCCTTCAGCGCGGGCTACATGATAATCGATGAGTTTGTCAGTCACATACCCGCCGTCGGCAATCAGATTGGTTGCCATGGCGGGGAAGACCACTCTGTTTTTCAGTTCCAAGTCCCTGAGCTTAATTGGCCTAAAAAGATTCTGAAATTTCATTCTCAATGCCCCCCATTCCGGCTCGGTAACCACCCGTACCCTCAGCCTACCCCCGGTATCCCCCCTATGATTCAGCGGCCGCAAGGACGCTTTATCAACTGAGGTACCCAGATGGTTCACCGAGCACTATAATTGTCAATTTTTATCACACCATTACTATAGCATAAGTGGAGAATCCACGTCATTGTTATTATTGCTAACTTCACATGTAATATGTTGTAAAATAACACAACGTTGGTGTTGTAATGAGGAATATACTGGACAAACTGGCGGACTATAAAATAACCCGCTCCAACCTCCAACTTCTCACTTCTGTCTATATGA
>JAAYTP010000164.1 GCA_012518025.1 Clostridiaceae bacterium | reverse complement strand
TGCAAACAGCATATCTCGCCTTCTTCAATGTTAAGATTGACCCCATTGACAGCATATATGAGTTCCTGACCCATTCGAAAGACGCGATAGACATTATCCAGAGTAATTATTGTGGACATTTATGTATCTCCTTGGAATTGTATTTATTTATCCTTGTACTACCAGAAATAAAAAGGTATTTCCATTTTGTCCCTATACATTATATCAATGTATATGTAAACAATACAGAGGTTATCTCAAATTGTCAGAATAAAATCCCAGTGAATAATCTTCCAGCCCATATATATCTGACGCAGCGAATTTAAGACGGTTCATTTTTTTGCCGATTTTTTCTGTTTATTAAAGAAAACCCGCCCGGCCTCGTATTAATACTCTGCAAAGTATAGCACGAAGAGGATAAACAGGCATTAAAATAAGGATGATCGCTAGGGAAAAGGCTCCCGGGGATCATCCTTTGATTCCGGTTCTCTTAATCAGTCGATAACCCGCCTGACCCCATAGAGTGGAGCAGGATATTGGGATAGGGACATGATGATAACCTTTCCCTTGGTGGTTGAAGCATGTATGAACTTGTCGCCTCCAAGGTAAATCCCCACATGGCTTACGTCCCAGTTGCCACCATCGGTATCAAAGAGCAGGATATCTGAAGGTCTCAGGTTTTCTCTTGAAACCCGCTTGCCGAAGTTCGCATAACTGGCCGAGCTTCTTGGGACATTAATACCAAAGTGGGCATATACATACTTGACAAATCCGGAACAGTCCATTCCATTTGTGCTATATCCACCGTATACATATTTCACACCCTGAAGGGTTTTGCTGAATTCCACAATCTGCTGCGCCAAAGAGGTTACCGTGTTAGATTGTGCAACAGGAAGGGAAGAACTTCTGTCAACTTCACTCTCACTGTCCACCAGATACTTCATCAGCATGTAGCCTTTCTTGCCCGATGGTGTCTGAACCCTGACCCATTCACCATCGGTATCAAAATAGCCTACCTTATCGCCTCGTTTTAATGTTTCGATCTTATCATAATTTGTCCCCGGGCCACTGCGCACATTGAGTGCGTTTGCATTTATATACCAGTAGGCTATGGGCTTTTCAGGTTCCACCTCCGCCTCACTGCCCACGAGATACCGGGCAACCGTATAGCCGATGATGCCCGATTCTGTCTGAATTCTTGCCCATTCTCCTTCTATCCGGAAAAGACCAACCTTGTCTCCTCTCTTCAGAGTGGTCAGTTTGTCAAAATCGGTACCAACACCGCTTCTGACGTTGAGCTGGTTTGCGTTAACATACATGTGTGAAGAAATCTGCTCTACAGATGCTGCGGTTTTGCCGTCGTCCCGTGAATCGCCAGCAAGACCCCGGGCTATGGAAGCCGTCATCATGGTTGTACCATCTGTGTCAAGTATGGAGGCATCAGCGGAAAGATCGTGCTTCGTAGAGTAACGGGCTATTATTTCTTCTGACTTGGACATGAATTCCAGTTCTTTATATACTGCTAAGAGATTTTGATAGGGCTGGGAAATAAAAGACAGGTCATCTGAAGAGAATGCAGCGGGGTATTCTTGGGGAACATCAGTTATCGCCGGTTGATTTGGATCGGTAAACCCCGTATAAGTGAGTATACAAACAGTAATGACAAAAAGAAGGCATATGGTTACCAAGGAATTTTTATATGAGTTCTTGCTTAAATGCATGATGATATCCTCCTATTAAAGGCTTCCGGAGTTAGCTGACGGGCTCGGGCAATAGGGAACCCTACTAGGGATTAGCCCCTTTAACCTGGTTCCTCCGTACTCTGTAAAGATTCAGCCTGTTATCTAAGGGTCGTCACTGATGAACATATATTGCTTATCCTAATGCGCAACGCTTCTATATATTGGCTATTATTATATCAGTATCGCATCTTATAAGCAACACAAGGTAACAATTACCAAGGGTTTGGGGAGAGGTTGCCCATAGAGGGGAGTCCATACCTGAGTGAAGGCTCTATTTTTATCTATGTGATCATGCGGCCGTCTTTATTGCCGCCCGATTAATATCCTGTGGCGATGAGCTTTCTGATTCCTGTTTAGGAAAGGATCGGATAATGACAATACCAAATCCGATCAATCTGTCCTCTATCAGTGTATGTCATTTAGTTCAGTAAGTTTCCTGTTATTATGAAACTACCGCACTTCACTTGCAATAACCACACCCCTTCCTCCTTGCGGGAGCAATGCGGCAAAGCAATCCCAGAGCTGCTCCCAAAATGACAGTATGTCTGTTAAATTCAGGCAATGGGTAATATGGACTTGAAATTACAATTCGATCGTGCTATACTTAATAACGCACCGTTGGGGTGCATATAACGGCGCGGAGTGGAGCAGCCTGGTAGCTCGTCGGGCTCATAACCCGAAGGTCGTGTGGTTCAAATCCCGCCTCCGCAACCATTGAAAACCGCTTGTTCAGCAGAACAGGCGGTTTTGCTATTTCTGGAAATTGCCAAAAAACCTACAAGTTGATGTTTATTTGATGTTTAAGTGGACAAGAGATTACTTCAAAAAGCTTGAGATTACGGGCATTACGGCTGTTTTCTTTGATGTTTGTTTGATGTTTACGGGATTTTTAAGGTGATGTTTGTTTGAGTCCTATACTTTTTGAATAAGCAAGAAGTTATTGGAATTTCTATCAATGTTTATTATAATGAAAATATGTGGTGAAAAAATACAAACCTAGTTTTATAAAGATATAAACAAATGGTAGAATAATTAAGAAAGTATTAAGGTTAACAAATATGCCAAATGAAGAACATGTAGAGATTTTAAAGCAAGGAAGAACTATATGGGATAGATGGAGATATGAAAATCCGCATATCCGTCCTGATTTATATTGTGCAGATTTATCTAATAACGACTTGAGCTATTATAATCTTGAAGACGCAAATCTATTTCATTCCAACTTAAAAGGAGCAAATCTCTCCAAGGCTAAATTGAACAGAGCAAACCTTGCAGAAGCAACCTTAAGGGATGCTATTATTAGAAATGCTGTGTTAGAAGAAGCAGACTTATCAAGAGCTACATGCATACATTCAGATTTTTCTGGCTCAAATTTGTATAAAGCCTGCCTTTCTGGAACGAATTTAACTGAAGCTAACATATCGCAGGTAGATTTTCGGGAGACAGATTTTAGTTTTGCCATTCTACTCAAGGCCAACATAAGGGGTTCATGTTTATCTAGAGCTATTTTTAATAAAAGTCAATTGCAATATGCGAACCTTGATAAAACAAGCTTAGATTATTCTGTTTTTGTAAATACCAGTTTGGAAAACGCAAGTATTAAAGATAGTTATGTATATGGTGTCTCAACCTGGGATTTGGAGTCACAAGGTTCTATTCAATCTGACTTAGTTATTACACCAAACGGGAATCCCTATATTACTGTTGATAATATAGAAGTAGCACAATTTATATACCT
>JAAYTP010000142.1 GCA_012518025.1 Clostridiaceae bacterium | reverse complement strand
TTCTTATTGCAGGCAGTGAACATGGCGTTATTCAGCCAATTTTCATCATACGGAAGCCTTGCTTTAGGCGTCTCCATCGCCGGGCTCTGCTATGGTGCTCTATTCTCGGTTTTCCCTGTTGCTACGGCCGAATCATATGGCATAAAGAATCTGGGAGTCAATTATGGTTTGGTCTTTACCGCCTGGGGCTTCGGGGGAGTAATCGGACCGATGCTGGCGGCCAGAATTTTGGATTCTACGGGAAGCTATAATACTTCGTATATCGTGTCGGCTGTGCTGCTCGTAATCGCGGGCGCGCTTACTTTCCTGTCAGGAACTTCGAAAAAGAACAGGTCTGTCGGCGCTTAACCGACAGACCCGGGAACAGCATACAGTAAACTGCATTGATAAGGACAGAGGGGCTAATTATGCTTTCGTGCACATCTTTGTTGGCTCTGCTTGAGCCGGATATCACCCTATTTCTTTAACGGCACGAAGTTCAATATAGCCCCTTTCTCCCCTTGGCTCCAACTGAATGCGGGGATTACTGTCATCCCATTCGTAGCCGATGACCGATGGGCTATATCGATCCATTGAATGCTGAACCGCACTAATGGCTTTTGCATAGTCTTCCTCAAGAAACGGCTCACCTTGAAATGCAAGATACTTTGCTTCGGGGAGGGTTATAACGTTAAACCCGTCCGGAATTACCCCATCGTAATCCATTGGTACCTCCACACCTTGCACATAGGTAGAAGTGTTGGGTTTCCTATATGCTTCAGGCAGCCACATACAGACTGGTTCACCACACAGAGAATCCATGCTCATCAGAATTCCCCATACATCACATCCGACCTCTTCGCAATAGGCGAAATAGTCATCAGCTTCTATTGCCCGTTTAATAATACATTTCCGTTCAGGCTTGTTAATCAGTTGAACAAACACACTATGCATTTCTTTCATCTCCGCATACTCCTTCCTGAGTTCTTTGAATTTGACACCGTAAGGTATAAAGAGAGGAATAGGAATCGGGTGACGGGCATAGTAACTGGGGTTCAATCCAAATTCACGATAAAACGCCCTTTGAAAGCCGTCCACACTGCCAAAACCCAGTTCATAGGCTAAATCGGAAACTTTTATATCTTCTGATTTTAGCCGAACTGCCGATTTAGAAAGCCTTAGACGCCTAATATATTCGCTTGGTGTAAGGCTGGTATACTCCCGAAAGAGCCGGTAAGAATACCAGGGTGAATACAGGGAAACCTTTGCAAGACTGGCAAGGGTTATTTCCTCGTTAAGATGTGTTTCAATATATTCCTGCATTCGTTGGACCGCCAAAACCTGTTCCTGCATCTTTATCAACTCCGGTTATGTGCTAATTCTATCAAACCTACAGAAACTGTTCTCGACTTATTTTGCCATTAGCAGGAGCAAACCTTATTTATCAATTATTTAATAATGGTCAGAGCAGAAATTTAACTTCTTAAAACCTTCTCCATTGGCTTTCCTTTCGCCAATTCATCGACCAGTTTATCCATCCAACGAATCTTCTGCATCAGCGGATCTTCAATTTCCTCAACCCTTATCCCGCAGACTACTCCTGTTATCTTGTGAGCATTTGGGTTGATTTGCGGTGCCTCTTCAAAGAACGTCTCAACATCAACCTGTCTGCTTATTTGCTCATGCAAACCTGCTTTATCATAACCGGTCAGCCATCGGATGACCGTATCAACTTCTTCTTTGGTGCGGCCTTTTTTCTCTGCTTTTTGAACGAGTAGCGGATAGACTTTTGAAAACTTCATCGTGAATATTTTAGGTTTCATCCTGATATCTCCCTCAAAATGGCAGTATCACTGCAGCATTGTAAACAAAGTCCTTACAATGCGGTTCAATGGCACTTGCTTATCAACGGCCCCAATATTATAAGCCACTTTTGGCATTCCATAGACCACCGAACTTGCCTCATCCTGCCCTATCGTTTTAGCACCGCTTCTTTTCATCGCAAGAAGACCCTTAGCACCATCATAACCCATGCCGGTAAGGATTATTCCGATTGCGTTTCTTCCTGCCTCTTTGGCAACCGATTCAAATAAAACATCCACGGACGGACAATGGCCGTTTATTTTTTCTCCCTCAAAACACTCAACCTTATATCTGCTGCCTAACTTCCTTATTCTCATATGCTTGTCACCAGGGGCGATAAGTACCCTTCCTGGCTCAACATAATCCCCATTCTGTGCCTCCTTAACCTCCAGAGACGCTGTTGAGTTAAGCCTTTGTGCAAACATAGCAGAAAACTTTGGAGGAATATGCTGCACTATAACAATACCCGGCAAATTCTTGAAACAAATTATGTAGACAAAATTCTTAGTTTCCTGTACTTACATGCCTTGTCATTTTTCCCTCCGAAATTTCTTTTACCAGCCACTCTTACACACATTGCTTCTGCACGACTAAACATAATTAAAGAAGAGTGTTACCTCCCGTTGCTCTCCCTCATTACCTGTCGACTCTTCAGCTTGGGCACACAAAAAGGATTAGGGGTTGCATAATTCCGTCTTGCAAACCCTAATCCTGCTTTTCTCACTCATCATTCCCCTAGATTTTCTCAACAGGTACCCAGATCTCACAATAGTAGGCGTCCGGGTTTCCCGTAGGCGGGGTATACATTTCAATATTGTAGTTTCCTGCAAGCTTATATTCCTTACAGCTTGGCAACCATTCACTCCAGATTCTCTTGTTAACATCCTGCAAAGATTTTGGCAATGCGCCCCTACACGGAAAGACTGCCCATGTCCCTGCAGGGATCACCCTGGTTTCATAGCCCTCAGGAATCTCAT
>JAAYTP010000141.1 GCA_012518025.1 Clostridiaceae bacterium | reverse complement strand
TTATTGGGACCGTGGTTTCTCCACAGCCGCGGCTGGAAACCATCAATGGAATAAATTACCGTTAAATGGCTTATTATTAGTGTATTCTAATGAATATCTATTGACTAATTGAAAGAAAAATGTAATATTGGAGGTAAATCAAGAACAAAGAGCCCATACAGGCATTCAGGCGTTTATAGATTATTATTAATTCGGCCTCAAACCAGCCATTAATTCGCTTTTGCGAGTTATGTGCATAATAAGAATATTGGAATTGGAGGGTCAAAGATGAAAAAGGTTCTCAAAACATTGCTTGGTGTATGGAATACCAAGACAGTTGTTGCAATCGCTATCGGTGCGGCACTTTTTGGTGTTCTGATGAATTTTGGCGGAATTCCGGTTTTCACCAACACCAGACTGACAACTGCCATGATTGTTCCTGTCATAGTGGGCTCTATGTTCGGTCCTGTTCCGGCATTCATTACCTGCTTTGTGGGCAATACCATTGCAGATCTGATCGGCGGCTGGGGTTTCTGGTTCGACTGGTCGGTGGGTAACGGCGTATTGGGCTTTATCATTGGTCTGTTACCTTTCTATGGTGCCAAAATCAACGAAGGTATCTTTAAGCCCGTTCATGCTGTCATCTATGCCATAACATGTGTTGTAGGCAACGCGATCGCATTCGGTGTCATCACCCCCTTATTAACCGTTGCTTTCTATGGCGGCGAACTGACAATCACCTTCCTTCAGGCCTTTGCAGGCGGTTTGGCCAACACAGCCGTATTGGTGATTATTGGTATCCCGATCCTGTATGCCCTTGCACGGCGCAGCGCACGCAGCACAAACCTCGTAATGGAAGAAGAAAAGGTAGAGTAATATACATAAATGAGTACGCCCATTGTAGAGTTTAAGAATTTTGGATTCAAATATAAATCACAGACGAGTGCAACACTTCATGACATCAATCTCACCATCAATAAGGGAGAAAAGGTACTAATCCTTGGTCCCAGTGGGAGTGGGAAGTCAACGCTGGCAAATTGCATCAATGGTTTAAATCCTTTTTCATACGATGGGGTTATCACAGGCTCATGCAAAATTGCTGGCATGGAAACCAAAAATGCCAGCATTTTTGCATTGAGTAAGGTTGTGGGAACCGTTCTTCAGGATTCCGATGCCCAGTTTGTGGGTCTGAGTGTGGGAGAGGATATCGCCTTTGCCCTGGAAAACCAGAGCATGCCGAGAGAAGAAATGCTGCCAAAGGTTGAACGGGCTGCCGGTATTGTAGGTATGACCGACTTCATGATGCATGTACCCTACGATCTCTCTGGAGGGCAGAAGCAAAAAGTTGCCCTGGCAGGTGTTCTCCATGGAGATGTGGATATTCTTATCTTCGACGAGCCCCTGGCTTCACTTGATCCCAGAATGGGCATGACTGCTGTGGAGCTCATCGACCGTATCCATAAGGAGCAGAACAAAACCGTTCTGATTATCGAACACCGTCTGGAGGATGTACTGCATTGCCACGTGGACAGAATTATTCTTATGAACGAGGGAAGGATTGTATACGACGGTGTGCCGGATAAACTTCTGGCTTCCGATCTTCTCACAAGATATGGAATACGGGAGCCCCTCTATATCATGGCCATGAAATATGCAGGGTGCGAGTTGTTCCCCAATCAGAATCTGTCCGATATTCAGCATATGGATATTTCACCTTTTGAGGAAAAGCTGAAGAAGCAGCATATGGTGGATATTGAGAAGCATGTCCCAAAAATCGGTGAGGAGATTTTGAAGGTTGAGAATGTTACCTTCGCCTATGGAAAGAACCCGGTTCTCAAAGACATATCCTTCACGATAAGAAGGGGCGAAAAGGTTGCCTTTGTGGGTAAGAACGGAGCCGGCAAGAGCACTATGGCCAAGCTGATCTGCGGTATAGTAAGGCCACGGGAAGGCCGGGTTCTGATGAACGGCTCCGATTACATGAACCTGTCCATCAAGGAAATCGGCGAAAGAATCGGTTATGTAATGCAAAACCCCAATCAAATGCTGGTGAAGGATATCATCAAGGATGAGGTTGAGCTGGCCATGCTGCTCAGGGGAAAGAGCAGGAAAGAAATTGATGAGGCTGTAAAAGAAGCTCTCAAGATGTGTGGGCTCTATCCCATGAGAAACTGGCCGATCTCCGCTGTGAGCTATGGCCAAAAAAAGAGGGTTACCATTGCTTCAATCCTTGTCCTGCAACCAGAGATTATCATTCTGGACGAACCTACTGCCGGTCAGGATTTCCGCCACTATACCGAGATTATGGAGTTTTTGGACGAGCTCAACAGGGAATATGGCATTACCATTGTTTTCATAACCCATGACATGCATCTTGCCATCCAATACACCGACCGAGCCGTTGTATTCTCCGAGGGAGAGGTGGTGGCCGACGATTCGGTCTTTAAGGTGCTGTCCAACGACCAGGTTATAGAACGGGCAAACCTGAAACAGACTTCACTCTATACCCTGGCCATGCGTTTGGGGCTAGATCCCGAAGCCTATATCGAACACTTTATCAACTATGAAAGGATGATGAGGGCTCATGGAAAACAGGCTGCTGATTAATCTGATCCCTGGTGAAACCTTTCTCCATAAGCTGACCGGGAAAACAAAGGTTCGCACCTTCATCATTCTCCTGGTGTTTATCATCATGTCCTTTGATATGCGTTTGATACTGCCGCTGTTCATATTGGGCATCATTGGCCTTAGATCACTGGAGCCCAACTGGAAGACCATAAAGTACTTCTTTATCGTGATAGGAGCTGTTAACCTGCTCAATATTGTGCTTTTTTGGCTGGCAGATCCGGACATCGGCGCCTATTGGTGCGGAGGAGGCCACACGGTGCTGTTCAGTCTTTCCGGGCGCTTCTACCTGACGGCCGAGACCCTCTGGTATTTAAGTGTCCGCTATATCAAGATGATTACATCATTTATGGTTTCCCTGGTTTTCATACTTTCCATAACGCCTTCGGAGATGGCCGCAGGTCTGTATTCCATCAAGGTGCCCTACAAGATATGCACCATATTCTCCATTGCCTTCAGGTACATCCCGGATATCGGGAGAGATTTTAACAATATAAAAGTATCCCTGCAAACGAGAGGAGTTGAATTGGATCCCAAGAAGGTATCTCTCAAAAGCCGCTTGAAGCAGAACGTACTGATTCTGGTTCCTTTGATAATAACCTCCTTTGACAGGGTGGGCAATATTTCCAACGCTATGGATCTGAGGGGGTACGGCAGAGGAAAGACCAGAACCTATTACAGCGAGCATGAGGAATTAAAGGCCGACAAGGTCTTCAAGGTAATCTACACCATTTTATTACTGTTTTGCGTGTACTGGATTATCACGCAAAACATCATGCCCCAGACCTTCAAAATGTGGTATCCGTTCGCATGAATCTGGAGAAGTATTACCCTGATATAATAAAAAGTATTTCGGATCTGGTGAGAATACCCACCGTATATGATGCTGCATCGGTGACTCCAGCCATGCCCTATGGAAAAAATGTTCATGCAGGGTATGAATGGCTGAAGAAAAGAGCCCTGGCAGACGGTTTTGAAGTTTTGGAATTTGACGGTCATGCGCTTGCAATCCGCATTCCAGGGAACAATACCGGGGAAAGGATTGATGTAGTTTCACACCTGGACGTAGTGGCTCCCGGTGACGGGTGGCTGGACGATCCCTTCAGCGGAGCCGTGTCCGATGGGGCTATCCATGGCAGGGGGACGCAGGATATGAAAGCCGCCCTGATGCTGACCTATTATGGGCTTAAATATATAAAAGACCAGCGTATACCTTTAAAGAGGGAGATCCGTGTGGTGGCAGGCTGCGATGAGGAACGGACCATGGAAGATATCAGGTACTACGCAAAAAAGGCGGGAGACCCGGTGTTTGCCTTCACGCCCGATGGCAAATTCCCATACACCCTGGGTGAAAAGGGCGCGCTGATGTGGTGCGTGGATGGCATAGTGGATACCTCTATTGAGGTTTTGGACGGCGGTGTGCAGTGCAATGTGGTAAGTCCGGAGGCTTCGGCGCTTATCAGATATGGCGGAAGCCCCGACGAATATGAGAAGGTTCTGAAGCAAAAGGGTTATCCGGGTGGAGTATCCCGGGAGGGAGACTGTATCAGGCTTCAGGTCTTTGGTAAAGCAGCTCATGCATCAAGGCCCCAGGATGGGGAAAACGCCACGGTACGTCTTTTGGGGCTGATATCCTGTGTGAACTCCGATCCGCTGGCAGAGCTTTTATATCGCTGCTTTTCTGATTATAACGGCAGGGGCGCCAGCCTGGACTACGATATAGAGCCCATGGGCAAGCTGACCATGAACCTGGGAATACTGAGAATCAGGGACAATAAGGTGTTGGCTGAGGTTGATTGCCGATACCCCTACGGGATTACCTCCGATATACTTACCGACAAGCTCCAAAGGGCATTGAGTCCACTTAAGGTGACCCTTCAGTATGATGACAGACCCACTTTGGCAGATAAAAACTCCCCGTGGCTTAGAATACTTCTGGACACATATAGGGAGATCAGTGGAGATATCAATGCAGAGCCTGTCATAAGCGGCGGTGTCACCTATGGAAAGGCCATGAAAAACTGCGTTGCCTTTGGTCCTGGCAGGGAGGGTGACCAGGTGCTGGCTCACCAGGCCAATGAGAGGATTGAAATCGAAAAGGTTAAGCAGCTTTACAGAATATATACAACCGCCATGATCCGGCTGGCGGCTTCGTAAGAAAAAACATAGCATGACGGATATCTTCTTATAAAGAGGGGATCTGAGGATATGGAAAAACCTATTCTTGTGTTTCAAACAGACTTTACCTATAAAGAAGGAGCGGTCTGCTCCATGTACGGCGTCGTCAAGTCGGTGGATCGCAGCCTGGAGATCTTTGATGGCACCCATGAGATACCGCATTTTGACACGTGGAGCGCATCCTACCGCCTGTACCAGACCATGCGCTTCTGGCCAAAGGGTACTATATTTGTGTCTGTTGTGGATCCCGGCGTGGGAACATCAAGAAGAGCCTGTGCTGCCAGGACAAGCGACCAATACTATGTTGTCACTCCCGATAACGGCACGCTGACCCATTTGAAAGCTTATGCAGAAATTGATGAAGTGCGGGAAATTGATGAAACCCGCAACCGGCTGAGAAGCACTGAGGGAACCAGTGTATTCCATGGCAGGGATCTGTTTGGATACTGTGCTGCAAGGCTTGCAAG
>JAAYTP010000140.1 GCA_012518025.1 Clostridiaceae bacterium | reverse complement strand
TGAAATGTAATAAAATGGAACGCAAATGCCGTTTTAAACCTATATTTTCTGAATCGGTTCCTCTTGATTCCACACAATGCCATATAGGCTGCAAAATTGGGGTGCAAGAGGTCGCTGGTTCAAGTCCAGTCACTCCGACCAAATAAACAAGCGGGTTTCAGAATTTCTGAAACCCGCTTTTGCTTCAAATAGCACCCCTATTTTGAAATCTTCGATTCTTAAGCCAAAGGTTGAATTTGCTCTGGAAGGATATCAAGTTGTCAGCGAAAAACTTACGACACTGGAAGAAAAGATAGATAACCTCACTGTAAAAGTGGATAGCCATGATGTTCAGATAGCAGTTCTCAAAGGTAGTAAAACAGTGGCAAAATAGCGAACATGTTATATAAGCAAATGAGCCGGATTAGTAATAAGAGCTAACCGGCTCATGTTAATCCGACATCATTCACGCCGATTACACTATATATAAATCATTGACGATTATCCTCGTCTTCTTCATAAGGCTCATTATCATCGCCAATGGCGGCACCCTCATAACTTCCGGCTGCCTCTTCTTCCCCCATAGTTATCTCTTCATCAGCTTCGTCATAATTATCCTCAGCCAAATCTTCGAAATCCTCCTCACCGTCTATGGAAAAATCTTCGGTGATCGGGCGGGTCTCATTCATAACGGGGCGCTCCATTTTCTCAAATAAATCGTCATCGATTTCCGGAACTGCTATCTCACCATTGAGGATTTGTATAATCTCCTCCTTAGTCAGAAGCCTTCTGTTGCCCAGGCTGTTCCAAACGCTTAACATGGATCTGTACTGGCCAAGCATGACCTTATAGCTGTCATGATTGGGGAGCTTTCTTCTCTGATGGAACTCCTTATACCTTTTCAGGCTGTACATCACGTATTCGGCATAGTTGAGCTCCCTCTCCTCATCCTTGGCATCAAATCCGGGAAATCTGACATCCTTCCTGCTGATGCCCTTTTTGTCCCTTAGCTTTTTATAAGAGTGCCACAGGCATCTGTACATCTCAAGGATATCGATGATTTCCTTACACTCCCCTTCGCTCATTCCGTCATCAATCCAGTTGACCATTTCGTCATAATGCAGGGAATAGCCCTGCTCAAGCATTTTTATGCGGATATTATAACTGCTGGCTCCGTCAGGATTCAGTATGGAAAGGATCCTGTATTGGTTTATCAGCATCAATCTGTCTTTTTTGCTTAATTCCATAGGATAACCTCCGCAACAATCCTTTTTTTTCATTATACCATTATTAAGCAACAAACAGTATAAAAATTACCTCAGTATTCTTATATTCGATTGATGATTCACGGGACTTGATCCACTCTGATATTTCGCATGGCTGAATAATCTTTGCTAATTTATAAAGACTAAATAGCGACTATTTGAAGAAAGGAGCATGCTAGATGTCACAAATCAATGAAATGGAACTGCAGAATTTGCGTCATATGATCGGGGCTCATGATACCTGCGTTAAAAAACTTGAAACCTATGCACAGCAGTGCCAGGATCAGACGCTCAAGCAAATGCTTCAGGCTGATGCAAACGACGCAAAGGCTAATAAGCAAAAACTTATGTCATTTTTACAGTAAGGAGATGATTATTTATGATGACTGAAAAGGATATGGTCAACGATTATCTTAGCTCACTGAAAAGCAGCCTGACCGGTTATGCCAGTGCCATATCGGAAAGCAGCAACCCTGAACTAAGAAAAACATTCCAACAGATGCGGGATGCGGACGAGCAGCGACAACAGAAACTGGCCCAGTTCGCGATTCAAAAAGGATATTATCAGCCTGCTGCCCAGGCTCAGCAAAGCCAGATACAGCAGGTGTATTCCCAACTGCAGGGCGGTGGCCAGCAGCAGCAACAGGGAATGCAGCAGGGTATGCAGAATAATCAGGGCATGCGTATGTGAACAAATTACGGAGCATGCGATATAAGGAGGCAGGGTTCTTCACCCTGCCATTATTAAGCGGTCATTATCAGAAAATCAGCATGACCCCTACATTACATGCACCTGCAAAAGATAAGGCTCTTAAAGGCTTTTCCCCCGTATTTTCTCCTTATCATTCTGCGGTTTAATAAAAAAGAATGCAGACAGTGCCGATATAACTCCGGTACCAGCCAATACAAAAAATGCAATCTTCAGATCCCACCCGATCAACAGGGAAATGAGGGGCGGCCCCAGGGCGACTCCCACAAGTCGCGCGCCGCTGAAAAAAGAGCTGATGGTTCCCCGGTTTTCCTTTTGAACCCCCTCTGTAATAAGGGAGTCCAGACAAGGGAGCGCGCATCCGATGCCAATACTGGCAACCGAAAATATTGCTATGATGAGAACAAGACTCTCCACAAAGCCTATCCAGGCAACTGAAGCAGCCACTATCAAGCTTCCGGAGAATATGATCCATTTCATCAGAACCTTATTGGAGCCGATTTTACTACCCGTAATGAATGAGGCCGCGCTCAGGAAAAGTAAGGGAATGGCCATAATCAATCCTTTTATTATGCCTTCAAATTGGAATTTGTCCTCCAGAACAGACGACAAATAAAAAAGATCACCAAAATGGACAAACATGCAGATAAAGCCCATGACAAAAATAGGATATATCCATCTCCCCTTCTCTTTAAAAACATCCCCCAATTTCTTGATAAATTCCCGGAACTTCTGCTTTTCCCCATCCTCTTTCCCCTTTTTTACCTTTACCCAGATGATGATGAGAAAGACTGCAACTGCTGAAAGCACTGGAATGGCAAGGAAGGGCGTATACCAGGCTATAAGCCCCAGTGCCGCACCCAGGATCGGACTTAACACCTTCCCAATGGTGTTGGATGTTTCAATGATCCCAAGCCCTTTGCTGACATCGGATTCATTTTTGAACATATCGCCTACACAGGGAATTACAACTGGAAAAGCTCCGCTGGCACCGATGCCCTGCAGAATTCTTCCCCCCAGTATCCAGCCATAGGGATTTTGGAACAATAAGGATGAAAGACCCGACAACAGGCCGCCGGCTCCAGTGATTATAAGGCTTGGAACCATGACCTTTTTGCGTCCAAATCTATCGGAAAGAAATCCCGCCACGGGTATCAGCACTATGGAAGATATGGAATATACTGTTATGATCATGCTGGATTGCAGGTCATTGATACCTATGGTTTTTTCAATCTGGGGCAGCACGGGAATCAGCATGGAATTTCCCAATGTCATGACCAGAGGTATAAAAGCGAGGGCTGCCAGATCCCGTTTCTTTTTGGCCTCCATACTCATCCTCCTTAAATTTGACTCCTGTTTAGTGTTCCCTTTTTTCGGAATTCCCTTTCCGAATCTGTAATAATTTATCGGTTTACAAGAACATGTGTTCGGGTATAAAATGTAGTTGGGGTGGTTCGTATGGAAAAAGTCATCATGCATATTGATGTCAACTCGGCCTATTTAAGCTGGGAGGCAGCCTATCGTCTGCAACACGGAGCATCGGTGGATCTAAGAGAAATCCCCAGCGTTATTGGTGGCGATGAGGAAAGCAGGCATGGGATTGTGTTGGCAAAGTCCATCCCTGCGAAAAAATACGGTATACAAACCGGGGAGACCCTTTTCTCCGCCCGGCAGAAATGTCCCGGGCTTGTGGTTGTTCCGGTGAATTACCATCTGTATATGATGTGTCATAATGCCCTGATAAACCTCCTCAAGGAGTTCTCCCCCCTTGTGCAGGTGTATAGCATAGATGAGGCCTTTTTGGATTACACGGGGATGAAGGCTGTTTGCGGTGACCCGGTGGAAGCAGCCCACAGGCTTAAAGACCGGATCAGAGGCGAACTGGGGTTCACTGTCAATGTGGGGGTTTCATACAACAAACTGCTGGCCAAAATGGTTGGTGAGCTTAAAAAACCCGATAAGGTTCATACCATTTTGTCGCGGGAAGAAATGATCCGCAAGCTTTGGCCTCTGCCTGTCAGAGAGCTTTTCATGGTGGGAAGGGCAACTGCACCCAAGCTATACCGGCTCAATATCTTTACCATCGGCGATTTGGCTCGGGCTGATCCGGAATTGCTCAGGTTTCATCTAAAGAGCTGGGGACCATACATCCGCGATCTGGCCAATGGCATTGAAGACAGTCCTGTGGCTCCCGATGCAATGCCGCCCATCAAGGGAATCGGCAACAGCACCACCATTCCCTTTGATGTGGATAATCCTGAAGAGGCGAAAAAAGTGCTGCTGTCCCTCTGTGAAATGGTGGGCATGAGACTGCGGCAGGCAGGATTCTGCGCACGCCTGGTCTCGGTCTATTTGAGGCGAGCCGATCTCACAGGTCAATCCCACCAGAGGAAGTTTCCCGCCGCAACCGACCATACTATGAAGATCTACCAATGGGCCTGCCAGCTTATGGAGGAAATATGGCCCTCTGTGCCCCTTAGAGGGATGGGTGTGCGGGTGAGCGAACTGGTTCCCAACCATTGCCTGCAGCTATCTTTTTTTGAACCCTACAACGAGAAGAAGAGACGCCTTGACGAAGCACTGGACAGCCTGAGGATACGTTTTGGCCCAAAATCGGTGATACGCTCCTGCTTTCTTCAGTCCGGGCTGGCTCCCGTAACCGGCGGAGTCATTGAAAACTTTCAGATGATGTCGTCCATACTATGATCCCAAACTATGAAAGTCAATGCACATAAATCTTAGGTACATCGCAAACGACAGTTACCCTATGGGATTAATACTCCGTAGAAGAAAAAAGGGGCGGCCAATCTCCTCTCTTTGGAAACTGGCCATCCCTTTTTGCAAACGTCAAATCTATCATCATTTTATTCATATAAGCCAACAGATAGATAGCGCTCCCCCGTATCTGGAAGAATGATCACGATGTTTTTTCCTTTGTTTTCAGGTCTTTTCGCCAACTCTGCGGCGGCAAAGACCGCAGCACCCGAAGAAATCCCCACCAAAAGGCCTTCCAGTGAAGCCAGCTTTCTGGACGTCTCGTATGCATCATCATTCTTTACCGGAAACACTTCATCTATTATATCGGTATTCAGAACCTTGGGAACAAATCCTGCTCCAATGCCCTGGATTTTGTGAGGCCCTCTTTTGCCTCCCGACAATACGGGTGAGTCGGCCGGCTCAATGGCCACAATCCTGATATCCTTGTTCCTGCTCTTTAAAACCTCGCCTACCCCCGTCAGGGTCCCGCCGGTTCCAACTCCGGCAACAAAAAGATCAACCCTTCCTGCGGTATCCCGCCAGATCTCCTCTGCAGTGGTTTTTCTGTGGATCTCGGGATTAGCAGGGTTTTCAAACTGTTGGGGTATGAAGGAATTTGGAATCTCGGCTGCCAGTTCCATGGCCTTTTTGATGGCACCGTTCATGCCTTCCTGAGCCGGAGTAAGAACCAATTCAGCCCCCAGGGTCTTCATCAGGTTCCTTCTCTCCTCACTGAAGTTTTCGGGAAGGGTAATGATCAGGCGATAGCCCTTGGCAGCAGCGGCAAAGGACAGTGCAATCCCGGTGTTGCCGCTGGTTGGCTCTATGATAACCGTATCCTTGTTGATAAGTCCTTTTTCCTCTGCATCACGGATCATGGCAATACCTATACGATCCTTAACGCTCCCTGCCGGATTAAAATACTCCAGCTTGGCGATCAGTCTTGCTTCCAAACCTTCGGATCGGCTATAGTTCGTCAGCTCGAGCATGGGTGTATTCCCTATTAGGTCGGTTAAATTCTTTGCTATTCCAGCCATATTCTCACCTCATAACCTATTATATCATCTATCTCTGCAAGTCACTGATTAATCTCAAACCGTCTGATGATACCTCCGCCCAGCACCACATCCTGGTCATACAGAACAACCGACTGCCCCGGCGAGACAAAGGATTGGGGCTCTTTGTATTCAATCATAACCTGGTCATCCTCAAGGGGATGCAGCGTGGCTTCAGCCTCCCTTTGGGAATAACGGGTTTTTGCCCATACCTTTATAGCTCCCTGAAGCTTGTCGAAGGCGATATAATTCATCTCATCAGCATAAAATCGCTTCACAAGTGTCTTCTCTCTTGGTCCAAGCACAATTTCATTGCGCTCGACATTCTTGTCAATCACATAGAGCCGTGAATTGGCTGAAATACCAAGTCCCTTCCTCTGTCCCACTGTATATTCAAAAATCCCCTTATTCCTACCCAGCACCTTCCCCGATTCATCCACAAACTTTCCCTCAGGTATCTCCTTTTTTGCGTACTCCCTTATAAAATCTGAATAATGTCCGCTGCGCACAAAACAGATATCCTGGCTGTCAGGTTTTGAAGAATTGATGAACCCCTTTTCCCGGGCAATCTCCCTTACCTGCTTCTTGGTAAGCTTACCAAGGGGAAGAAGCAGCCTGGAGAGCTGATCCTGCCTGAGCATATAAAGTACATAACTTTGATCCTTTGTGTGGTCAATGGCCTTTTTCAGAAGATACCTGCCCGTACTTTCATCCCGTTCAATTCTGGCATAGTGTCCGGTGGCGATATAGTCCATTTCAAGCATTAGAGCCTTGGCCAGCATAGCTTCAAATTTTATGTGCTGGTTGCATGCGATGCAGGGATTGGGTGTCTCACCCTTTATATATGAATCTACAAAGTATTGAACCACCTTCTCTTCAAAGAGGCTCTTCATATTGAGAACATAAAAGGGAATATCCATCTTGAAGGCGGTGGCCCTGGCATCCTCCACATCCTCCAGGGAACAGCAGGTTTTCGCACTAACCTCCGCATCATCGGGGGCATCCCACATCTTCAGTGTTGCGCCATAGACCTCATAACCCTCATCCTTCAAAATGGCGGCTGCGGTGCTGCTGTCAACCCCGCCGCTCATACCCACCAGTACCTTTCCCTCAGACATGTTTATGACATCCTTTCCGTACAACAGGCGCATCACCTGCCTGACTTCTCCAGCGCCTGTGCAAGATCCTCCAGCAAGTCATCAGGATCCTCAATTCCAATGGAAAGCCGGATCATGTCCGGAGTTACACCCGCAGCCAGTTGATCTTCAGATGACAGCTGGGCATGGGTCGTACTGGCCGGATGAATGACCAGCGACTTGGCATCCGCCACATTGGCAAGCAGTGAGAAAAGCTCAAGGCTTTCGATAAACCGGATTCCTGCCTCCATACCACCCTTTATTCCAAATGTAAAGATTGACCCCGCACCCTTTGGCAGGTATTTTTGAGCCAGGTGGTAGTATTTGTTCCCGGGAAGGGATGGATAGTTCACCCAGCTAACCCCGGGGTGCTGGCTCAAAAAGTCCACCACTCTTTTTGTGTTTGACAGGTGCTTCTCCACCCTGAGGGACAGGGTCTCCAGCCCCTGTAGCAATAAAAAGGCGTTGAAGGGACTTAAGCAGGCTCCTGTATCCCGTAACAGCTGTACCCTGGCCTTGGCGATAAAAGCAGCTGCACCGAAGGCTTCGGTGTACCTTAGGCCATGATAGCTGGGGTCAGGTTCGGTAAACTCAGGGAATTTGCCGCTTCCTTCCCAATCAAACCGTCCCGAATCCACTATGACACCGGCTATGGAGGTGCCGTGCCCTCCCATAAACTTTGTAGCAGAGTGGACAACAATATCGGCACCGTATTCAATGGGTCTGATCAGGTAGGGTGTCCCAAAGGTATTGTCCACAATCAGCGGAATCCTATTCTCATGGGCGATGGCTGCCACCTTTTCAATATCGATCAGATTGATACCAGGATTTCCTATAGTCTCAATATAAAGCGCCCTGGTGCGGCTGGTTATGGCTCTTCTAAAGTTTTCCGTGTCGTCAGGATCCACAAATACAGTTTTGATCCCAAGCTTTGGGAGGGTGACTGAAAACAGATTGTAGGTGCCCCCATACAAGGTGCTTGCTGAGACCAGCTCATCCCCGCTTCCCATGATATTGAGAATCGCATATGTGATGGCAGCTGAACCCGATGCAGCTGCCAGGGCACCCACCCCACCCTCCAGAGCTGCTACCCGCTGTTCGAAGACCTCAGTGGTGGGGTTCATAATCCGTGTATATATGTTGCCCGGCTCCTTCAGCGAAAACAGATCTGCTGCATGCCCGGTGCTTTCGAAAACGTAGGATGTTGTCTGGTAGATGGGAACACTCCTCGATCCGGTGGCCGGGTCGGGTTTTTGTCCGGCATGAACCTGAAGAGTGTCGAACCTGTATTTCTTTTCTTTCATTATTGTTTCCTCCCTATTATTTGACTGGTCTAAAGCAAACCCCATTAAACCTAAACAATACTTCCTCTAGCCATGCCTGCCTCTTTTGCCATCCTCATTCAGCCTTGATCACCTTTTCAGGATAACCGATGAGATCCTTAACAACCTCACCTGCAATAATCAACCCAGCCACCGGGGGTACGAAGGACATGCTCCCGGGAATTTGCTTTTTTGTGCTTTCCTCTTCACTTTTCATAGGCTTTATGGGAGGCTCGGCAGAATAAACAACCTTCAGGGCATCTATTCCTCTGCTCTTAAGTTCTCTTCGCATCACCTTGGCAAGCGGATCCACCGATGTACTGTAAATGTCGGCGACCTTAAAGCATGTGGGATCCATTTTATTACCGGCCCCCATACAGCTAATGACGGGAATTTCACTCTTTTTCGCCTGTACGATGAGATCTATCTTGGCAGTTACCGTGTCCACTGCGTCCACAATATAATCATAGTCATCCTGAAGCAGTTCAGGTGCGGTATCCGGCAAATAAAAGGCCTGGTGGATTGTTACCTCAGCCTCCGGGTTGATCTCAAGAATGCGCTCTCTCATCACTTCCACCTTGGGTCTGCCCAAGGTTTTTCGGGTGGCAATCAACTGGCGGTTGAGGTTTGTCAGACTGACCACATCGTTATCCACCAGTACAAGTCTTCCTATGCCCGCCCTTGCAAGACCTTCAACAACGAAAGAGCCCACGCCTCCAATACCGAAAACAGCTACTTTACTCCGCTTAAGCCTGGCCAGAGCTTCTTTCCCAATCAATAATTCAGTACGGGAAAATTCATGAAGCATTTCCCAATCCCCTCACAAGAATTTTTCTATTGAACCTCATTTCAATTCACCGAGATTATACGGGGTTTCCTGATAGACATAATAGTTCAGCCAGTTGCAAAACAGCAGGTTTGCATGCCCCCTCCACCTCACCACGGGTTCTTTGGTCGGGTCATCGTCAGGATAGTAGTTTTTCGGAACGTGAATCTTCATTCCCTTTGCGATATCCCGATCGTATTCAGATTTCAGTGTGAGGGGATCATATTCGGAATGCCCTGTAACAAATATTTGTCTGTCATCCCGAGATCTGATGATGTAAGTCCCTGCTTCATCAGACTCAGACAGTATTTCCAGATCCGGAACCCTATTCACATCTTCCCTCCGTACCTCCGAATGCCTTGAATGAGGCGCATAGAATACATCGTCAAACCCTCTTAACAGCTTGACGTTTTTCACATTAACCCGATGCTCGAAAACACCGAAGATTTTTTCATCAAGAGGGTATTTAGGTATATTGTAGAAATGATAAAGGCCGGCCAGAGCAGCCCAGCAGATATACATGGTGCAATATACCCGATTCCGGCTCCAGTTCATTACCTCTTTGAGTTCATCCCAATAGTCCACATCCTCAAAGTCCATGCGCTCCACTGGAGCCCCTGTAATGATCATTCCGTCAAAGGCCTCATCCTTTACATCATCAAAGGTTTTATAAAAATTTCTTAAATGCTCCTCGGGTGTGTGTTTGGATGTGTATGTGCGAGGATGTAAAAGTACGATGTCAACTTGCAGAGGAGAATTCCCTATCAGTCTCAGCAACTGAGTTTCGGTAACGATCTTGGTGGGCATTATATTAAAGATAGCAATTCTCAATGGACGTATATCCTGATGAATCGCCCTTTCCTCAGTCATAACAAAGATATTCTCATTGGTCAGTGTCTCATATGCCGGCAGGTTGTCCGGTATGTTAATTGGCACTATCTTCACAACTCCTTACAGATACTATGCTTATAGATTTACTGTGGTTTAGATTATATCATGCTGGATTTCCGATTGCCAAGAGCAATTCCTATAAATTTACTATGAATTTTAATTGTTCTTTTGTCATTATGTATTTACATCTTATTGTAATTACATCAAATGTAAGATAGAGTACACCGATCCATGAGATTGTTTCATCCATTCTTCCCCGTAAATCACTTATTCCCACATCCCACTTCTCATCTTTCACTTCATCATAGGTACGAATTCCTTTTCCGCTTTGCGCCATTGCCGGTACAGGATGATGATCCCAATGGCTCCAATGGTGGCAAGACCAATTATATCTGCGTTCGGCGAAGGGATATAATTACCGATAACCTGCGGAATACCGTTCCAGAGCCCATGAAGCACCGATACAGTCAGATAGGCATAGATAACCTTATGATTGATATAAAATCTTCCGGCAACGCTTTCATTCAACAGGATCCCTGAAAAAATGGCTGTCCAGGTACCATGACCCACCGGCGCAGTGATCCCGCGCAGCAAAGTGATCAACACTGTATAGGATAGACTGCCGCCTGTCCGCATGAAGGCGGAAAAGGCATAGCCGGTGCTCTCGAAGGCGGCAAATCCCATTCCTGCTGCGGCGCCGAGAATAATCCCGTCCTTGTAGGAGTTATAGTGTCTGCGCATTGCTATGATTACTACACCGATGATCTTTGCAAGTTCCTCAATGAACCCCACAATAAATGATGAACTGAATGTAAGGGACGTTATAAAGAACGGTTCAATCAACGCAGCGGTGATGGTACCGAGGATGCCCCCGTAAATAAAGCATAAAGCGGTGGCTGTCATGCTTACGCTGAATATACCCCGCCGCTCATAGAAGAACGATACAAAGGAAACCGGCACAAGGAAATTTCCTACAAAAACCAATGTTGTGACAAGATGAGGGTTCCCTGTGTATTGCAGAACCTTCAGCGTAGCGATGTACATGACCGTACCCGCCAGTAATATCTTGAGCCAGAAATCCTTTCTGGCTCTTTTTCTCCTTCCTGCTGTGTAACCGTAATTCTTCACTTAAGCCTCCTGACAAACATAAGTGGTCTGGCAGCTTTACATATTTGGGGGCAAATTTCAAGTCAGATCTTAATTATAGAATGGTCAATTTGGTATTTTTAATTCGGCAAAATGATCCGGCCTTTAATTTAATAGGCTATAGAAAATTAAAAGAGCCCATAATGGTATATGGGCTCCAATAAGCAGCTATATTCAATTTCCGTGATATGTATGGATCATGCCTTTTTTAGAGTCTTATTATATGAGGCATAGGCAAAATAGCCGTAAATCAACAGTGCAAACAGGGCACTCCAGCTAAGATAGCCACCGTATTCCCAGAAGAAGCCCTGGAACAGATTTACAATGGCAATGATAGCACGTACGCCAAGCCCTATCATCAATGCCTGGAAGTTCGCATTAGCCAAGCAAAGTACAATGCCAAGCATAAAGACATA
>JAAYTP010000020.1 GCA_012518025.1 Clostridiaceae bacterium | reverse complement strand
TGTAGAAGCTGTCGTTGGCTTCACTGCCCTTCATCCCTGTGATGGAAAATCCTGCTCCGAATTCCACACCCTTTACTGCGGGTATGGAAAACAGTATGGAAGAAAGTTTACCCTCAACGTTGCCAAAAAAGGGAGTTCCCAGTCCGGCTGGAAGGCCAATGATTGCTGTTTCAATGATGCCTCCCACCGAATCCCCCATCCTTCTGGCTTCATCTATAACGCTCAGATATGCATCACCGCAGGAAGCGTCATTGACGGGAAGTTCCATGTTCCTTAAATGATCCAGTTGCCCCCTGGTTATATGAGCCATGTCAAAACCGACGTCTAAAGCGTCTCCTATGCTAAAAATATGGCTTCCTATATGGATGCCCTTTGCTTCAAGGTATTGGCGGGCTATTGCGCCTGCAAAGACCAATGGTGCAGTCAGCCTGGCAGAGAAATGGCCACCGCCCCTGAAGTCATTGTATCCTTCGTAGCGAACATATCCGGTGTAATCAGCATGTCCGGGCCTTGCCAGATGGCTGGTTCTTTCATAATCCTGGGATCTGGTATCACTATTCCTGATCAGACCACAAAGGGGCGCACCCGTGGTTCTGCCCTTATACAGACCGCTAAGGATTTCCACCTTATCTGCTTCCTTCCTCTTAGTTGAATAAGCCGAGGAATTTGGTTTTCTTCTTTCCATCTCAAGGTCAATTCTTTCAAAATCCAGTTCCAACCCAGGAGGAAAGCCGTCGATCACCACTCCTATACCTGATCCATGGGATTCGCCGAATAGAGATATTTTTAATCTTTCACCCCATATACTGCTCATTAAACCGACCTCCCAGCAACTTAAAATCATGCCAGAACTCAGGATAGGACTTGGAAACAGCCTCAAAACCGTTGATCTCCATAGTTCCTTCGCAACAGGATGAGGCTATGGCAAGAGCCATAACTATCCTATGGTCGTTCCAGCTATCCACATTGGCGCCTTTGAAATGCTCCACCCCATGAATCACAAGGCTGTCCCCATCCTCGATCACACGAGCACCAAGCTTGTTAAGCTCGGTACACACTGCGCGCAAGCGATCCGACTCTTTGAGCCTCAGCCTTTGGGCATTGGTGATAGCTGACCTTCCTGGACAGAGGGCAGCCCCCACAGCAACCGCCGGAACAAGATCGGGACACTGGGATGCATCCACCTGGATGTTTTGCAGAACCCCCGGACTTACCTTGAGGGTATTCTGTTCCCAAACGGTTTTAGCGCCCATATCCCTGACAATATCCTGTATCACCCTGTCACCCTGCAGGGAAGACTCCTTCAGGCCATCAATGGCAATTTCTCCGCTGACAGCCCCCAGAATACAAAAGAAAGCAGCCTGGGACCAATCCCCTTCCACTGCCAGCGAACGGGCACGTGCTTGCTGATTGCCCCGTATTCTGAACACCTTAAAGTCGTTGGAATGCTCAATGACTATATCGAATTGTTTTAAGGCATCCAGAGTCATCTCCACATAGGGCCGGGACTCCAGCGATCCGGAAATCCTCAACAGAGAATCACCCTCAAGAAAAGGTAGCGCTATAAAAAGCCCCGATATAAACTGGGAGCTGATATCGCCTCTTAAATCATACTCCCCAGGTTGTAACCTTCCTGACATCCTGATGGGCATTTTTCCGTTTTCATCAGCATAACTTACGCCCTTTTCGGGAAGAAGGCTTTTGTATATTTCAAAGGGCCTGGTTACAAGCCTTCCCCTGCCTGTTAAGGTAACAGGATCTTCACAAAGCCTGCTGATGGGCATAATAAACCGTGCTGTGGTTCCGGATTCAATACAGTCTATCACGGGATTGATCACACTGATCTCACCTGAGGATGTGATTATAACACGTTTTCTATTGATAAAATCTGAGCTGTCCTCAATACTTATCTTTGCACCCAGGGCTTCACAGGCTCCAAGGGTAGCCTTCAGGTCGTCTGAAAGCACAACATTGTCTATCTGGCTGGTACCCTGAGCCAGAAGAGCACAAATGATCAAACGATGAGCCATGCTTTTTGACGGCTGGATGAAAATCCTGCCTGCTAATTTTTTAGGTTCA